>DAIUET010000103.1:0-10161 GCA_036845045.1 Gemmatimonadaceae bacterium
GGCACGAGGCGGTTGGCCATGATTGCGGGGCGGAACCGCATCCGCGGCAGTGTGCTCTTCACCGCCAGCGCGAAGTCGGCGTGGGTGGCGGAGACGACGCGGAAGGTCGAGGTGTCGGCAAGACCCAGCGTATCGACGACGTACTGCACGATCACCGAGCCTTCGATGCGCCGCCTCAACATTGACTCCGGATACGAGGGAGCGGCGCCATTCTCGTAACGGACAACCGCGCTGTCCACCTGCAGCTCGGTCATGATGGAGTCGCCGAGCTCGATCGGCTTCTGCTCTTCTTCCGACTTCGCCGCCACGTCGGTGTCGTCGGTCTTGCCCGTCGGCATGACGACCTCGAGGCGGCGCTCGTCGCGCGGCACCTGGGTGGCGGCGTCCTGGAATCCCTCGCCACCCACGGCGGCGAGTGCCGTCCAGGTCACCGTCTCGCGCTGCGGTCGCATGCCGGCGATCCGGTCCTTCGGCACGAGATACTCCACGGGACTGAACGTGGCCGCCGGTTCCGGCTTGGGGCGCTCGACATCCCGGCTCAGGTACAGCCACCCACCGATGAGCAAGCCATGCGCGAGCGCGCTGATGCCTGCGCCTTCGAGCATGGCTGCAGTCTCGACCGCGGCACGTTGCGTCTCAAGGAGCCGCGAGAACAGCATCTGGTTCCTCCCATTCAGGCAGCATGATCGACGTGCTGCCACCTCGTCAGTATTGCCCGACTGGTCCCGGGAGGCAAGTGACGAGGGGACGAGTCCCCCGTACGGTGCAATGATCGGGCGGCGGGAGCCGCAGCCCGTCTATTTGGACACCACGTGGACGGGCTTCGGCCCGCGCTGACGGCTGACTGTCGGGATCATCTTCCGGGCACGCAGTCCCAGGTATCCGAACCCCCACGCGGACAGAGCCAGCTTGACCAGCGCACGTTGCCAGGCGGCTGTGAACGCGGCGCGCCCGTCGTTCGGCACGGTGGGCTGCAACTGGTTCACGTCGAGCAGGAAACCGATCGACAGCACAATGATCACGACGGCAATCGTCAGGCAGACGAGCACCATCACGCGCTGCAGCGCGTAATGCTTCAGCACCGCCGAGATGACAAAGGCCAGCGCCAGCCCGACAATCGGCAGCAGCAGGTGACCGGACAGGAGCCCCAGGGCCGAGAAGCGCCACTGCACGTTGGAGAACTCTGCCGGCGGGACGGTCAGGAAATAGTCCACCAGCGGTGAGACCACGAGCAGCGCTGCAACGAGGTACAGCGGACCAGCAAGGGCTTCCTCGGGATCCAGTCTCTTGCCCATCGAGTTTCTGGTTCGGGTGTCGGACCAGCGGGAAGTCGGGACGCTAATCAGAACGTTCGTAACTGCAAAGAGAAACGGGCCGGGGTCTGTGGCCCCGGCCCGTTACGGCAGTGCGGAAGGGGGTCGCACTGCAGTAAAAAAAGGTGGCGCTCGCCGAACCCGGCCCCGGATTGCTCCGGCGCGATGTGGAGAGCGGGCGGGCTACCACAAAGCTTGAACCGGGCCGGCGTGCTGAGCGTCACACAAGCACTGTCCATGCCGTTCCTGGCAGGCTGGCGGTACTCAACGTCAAAGCCGTGACAGTCAACAACTTCGACGACTGCGATGGGCGCAGCCTCGCCGGCGCTCAGCCAAACCCTGTTGTTGTGGAATGGAATTTCGTCGCGACCGCGCTACAGCATCGCGGGCTTGCCGAGAAACGCGTCAATTCGCTCGATGTTCGACTCGATGTCATCTTCACCGAGCTCTATCAGCGCTCTCAGGTAATCTGCCTGGAACATCAGCAGGCTCAGGATATCCGGGCTCGTCGTGCGGCGTGTGCCCAGCCCTCGCGTGAGGTACCGGAACGCGCGAGGCAGCCTCGGCTCGAACTGGCCAGCCAGTTTTCCCAGGTCACGCGACGGCCGCAGGACCAGTATCTCGACCAGGCGCATCCCCTCCCGTTCGGCTGGAGGGACACCGTCGAGGAGCCGGTTCATGCGCTGCAACCGCAGAATGTCCTCGTCGATCAGGTCGAGGAAGATGGCGTTGTACAGGACGCTGAGCACCTGGGCCGGCGGCGGGTAACCGTCGGTGAGCGGACGGTCGGCTTCCTCGCGCGAGCGGGAATACCTGGTGGCGACGGTGAGGATCCGGGTGGCGCCAAGGTGCAGGGCAGGCGACAGCGGTGCCGTTAGGCGGACGCCCCCGTCGCCATACCACTCGGTGCCGACGCGCACCGCGGGGAACAGCATGGGCAGGGAACTCGATGCCATCACGTGGTCTACCGTGATGGACGCCAGTTCGCTCCGGCGCGTCGGTCGCTGCCACAGGTTCACGTCGCGCCCCTGGACCCAGGTCACGGACTGCCCGGTGGTGTAGCTCGTCGCCGAGAGGGCCACGGCGTCGAGTCGGCCCGTCCGGATGTTATGCTGGATGCCGGGGAGCGCCCCGTCCGCATCGTGCGGCAGTGCGCGCTCCAGGAAACGCCTCAGCGGCGCGGTCTCGAGCAATCCGCGCGTGGGTTCCCGGCCATCCATGCCGCCCCCGATGAGCCGCATGCCCCACCGGCCCACGTTCCCGAGCAGGGGCAGGGTGTGGACGTTGTACACCTGGTCAGGGGTGAGGCTGAGCCAGAGTTGCACCAGCTGCTCGGTCGCCTCGGGCAGGGGCGCCGCCTGCGCCGCGAGGAACGTGGTGTTGACCGCGCCGGCGGAGATACCCGTGAGGATGGGCAGCCGCAGCGACGGGTACCGGCGGGCGAGGGCCCGCAGCACGCCCGCCTGGTACGCCCCCCGCGCCCCACCGCCGCCCAGCATCAGGGCGAGTGACTCGTTAGGCGCCCGCGTGACGATGGGCGTGTCCTCGGAAAGGCTCATGGCGACCGCAAGATGGACGGTGCGCCGCGTCGCACAAGGGCGCGCGCCTTCGCGGCCCTCAGTTGCGCCGCCGGGGTCCGGTCCAGATGGCGAGCACGCCGCACGTCTGGCTCGACGCGAATTCGGCGGGAATGGCCACGCCGCGCAGATACGCCTCGATGCGCCGCACCGACGCGGGATGAATGATGACGTCGAGGTCCGTCTTGTCGTGAATCAGCCGAGCCCCGTCCAGGTAGATGATGGGCACGCACGGCTCGCCCTGTCCACTGCTGAACTCCACGTGCTCCCGCCAGGTGTCATCCAGGCGATTCCCGCGAACGAAGCGGATGGCCGGAATCCGGCGCACCAGGTCCTTGAACGTGGTGGCGCGCATGGTGTCGAGGATGGACTCGTCGATGAAATACCCCGAGCCCATCCGGCGGCGCCGCTCGAACCCGGCCCGCGCCGCAGCGTCCAGCCGCCGCACCGCCGCCACTCGTACGGTTTCGAGCAGGTACGCCGACACGTCCAGCAGCACCAGTTCGGCGGGTTCCCGGCGGAACTCGACGATATCCGCGATGACCTGCCCCGGGACGTAGCCGATGGCCCGGGCCTCGATCGTGTGAGTGCCGAGAGGCAGTCCCTGGAGCACGAACTCCCCCCGCGCATTTGTGCGCGCCTCGGAGGCACCGCTCAGCAGCGCGACCCGAGCTCCTTCGATCGGTTCTCCGTCCAGCGACCGGACCACTCCGCGTAATTCGCCCCGGCCACGCTCGACGATGCGGTCCTCGCGCACGCCGGCTGCCGTGGTATCAGCGGCGCGCGTCTCGGCGTCAGATGCACCCACGTAGATGTCGCGACGCAGCACCGCGTGCGCCGGTACGCCCAGTTCGATGTTGCCCGACAGGTCGGTTCCGTGCGTGGCGCGCAGCGTCATGGGAACGCCGCCGGGCACGCAGGCGGTGAACCAACCCTCTTCGTTCGCGAACGTGTCCACGATCGGCGTCGAGCGCTGCATGCTGCCGTCGCGGCCCAGAGACACCTCGCCCCAGCGGAGTGAAACGAACGCGCCGGGGAGCGCGGTATCGGCGCGCGCCTGGCGCACGCTCCCCAGCAGCACGGCCAGCGAATCCTTCCCACCCTCGCGTCCGCAGACGGTCCTGATGATCGCACGCATCGAAGGGACCGCCATGGTGGCGCGCACGGCCGTCGCGGTCCGCACGTCGATCCGGTGCAGCGGTCCATGCAGGCCTAACGAATCGACCGCCACGTGCTGGAAGCCGAGCAGGTAGGTCCCCGAGATCACGTCGTCGAAGTCGAAGCGGCCCAGGGTGTCCGTCGCAATCGCACGCACCGCGGCAATCCGCCCGGCGGCCGGAACCTGCGCCAGCTGGACCAGCGCGCCGGTCAGCGGTCGCATGGCCATCGAGTCGTACACGATTCCGCTGACCCGTGCCGACTTGACCGCGACGACCGCCCGATCCTGGGCCCGTGACGACGCGGTCGCCGAGGCGAGTAGCAAGGTTCCCAGGCTTGCCAGGCGCATCCTGGCCACGGAGCCAGCCCTCACCGGACCGAAGAAAGAAAGTCAATGATCGAGGAGCGGGGCGCCCGCATCTCGCCATGCTCGAGGCGGTCGAGGATCTGCTCCAGGGCCAGCTGGCCGCGCGCGACTTTTCGCCGTTGCGCGCGCGCGATCGCAGTCGCGCCGAGGCCGGCCAGTGCCGTCCAGATACTGCCCACAATCGCCCCGATGACCAGCGCGCCAGGCTCCGCCGACATCGAGGCGAGTGCGACCACGCTGGCACCGGACGTAACGCCGAGGCCCGCGGTCGCCCCGGCCCAGCGCACGTTGCGCACCCGACTCGGCGCGAAATCGGCATCGAGCCGTACCAGCACGCGCCCGGAATCGATCGGGACTACCGTCGCTCCCACTTCCGAAGCCGGCGTCAGAGCGTACGGCCTCCCGCCGAGGTTCAGGCCCGACTGAATGCTGCCCATGAAGTCACGACGCGCCTCCCACGTCAGCCGCTCACCGATGCGCCGGCGGACGCGCAGAAGCTCCTGTCGCTGCATCCAGGAATCGATCTGGGCCAGGACTTCGACGGGCGTGCCGGGAACCACGCGCGATGCTCCGGCCATGGTCGATCCGAACCATGAGCCGACCACGCCGGTTTCCTCGGGCAGCACGACGCGGGTGCGCTCTTCGGCGAGCGCCTGCCTCAGGTGCTCAGCCGGGATGCCGACTTCGCTGCCCAGCTCGAGCAGCTGTTTCTCGGTCAGCTCGTCCGGAGCGTCGGCCAGCCGCGCCTGAAGCTCAGTCGCCCGGGCCAGGACCCGTTCGAGTGCCGCACGGTCCAGTGGTGCAAGCGAAGCACCCGGCATGTCCGCCGGAGCGGGGGGATCGGATGACATTGAGTCGCGGCAGCGGGTCCAACGGGAATATGCGTGCTGCCCGCCCTCGCCGCATGCCGCCCAGGGCTATTCCGCCTGGCGTCCGCAGGTGATGCAGAACTGCCACTCCACCTCCAGCTCCGTGCTGCAGGCCGGGCACTGCTTTATCGAAAGGTTCTGCCCGCAATGGGGACAGAAGTGCGCCTCGCGTCCGTCGGGGAGCTCGCCGCCGCAGTACCGGCAGCCGGGTCCGTGCGGGTGACTGACTGGCGCGACCTGCGGCGCGATAGCGGCCGCCCTCGTGGCGGGTACCGCGGCCACGGAAACGGGCGCCGGTGCCGTGGCGGTGCGGGCAGCCGGCGCGCCGGCCGGCGCCGCGACGGAGGCAGCGACTTCCAGCGTTTCCCGCCCGGCCATTTCTGCCTGACGAGTTGCGACCGCCGGACTCGGACTGCGCACCGCGTTTGTCGACTGGCTGTCGAGGGCCCGGATGGCCATGGCGTTGAGCGACACGGCAGCGGTGGCCCATGCGCGGAAGATCGAGAGGTCCGGGTTGGGCGATTCCAGTTCCGCCTGCAGCGCGGCCTGCATGTCGGGATCGCCCTTCAGCAGTCCGCGCGTTCCCGCCAGCAGGCGCATGAGCGTGATCTCGTACTCCTCGGCGGAAACGATGCCGAGCTCCGAGCGATTGAGCCGATAGGGGATGAGGGTCTGGTACAGCGCCGACACCTCGAACGAACGGGTGAGGAGATCGGGAAACCCGGCGCGCACGTTATGCACGAGGCGCCGGAACATCCGGTCCAGTTCATCCATCAGTTCTTTCCCTCGACCTTGGTCATGACGGCGTCGATGTCGTTGACGGGTTTGGCCCCGAACGTCGTGCGCACCTTCTCCACGCCGCGCACGACGACGTTGTCCGTATTATTCCGGGCGTCCCGAAAGCCGATGACATATCCAATGGCGATCGCGACACCCAGGACGAAGAACTTCCCCATGACGGCTGCCTCCTTGGGGGACGACTCAGGGACTTGTGGGATGAGCCGTCGGTAACGTCCTGGAGGCCCTGAAAACAGCGGGATCCGGGAATGGCTCGAGCGCCATCGGCTTCTTCAGCGCGGACCGCTCGGCGAGCCAGGCGTCGAACCCCGATTCGACCAGTCCGGAGGAGGACGATTGAGCCCCCGCCGCGCGCACCGCGAGGTCGTTCGCATACTCGTTCTGCGCATGTCCAGCATGACCCCGGACCCAGCGCCAGAACACTGAATGACCGGCGGCCGCCGTCACCGCCTGCCGCCACAACTCGAGGTTTTCAATGGGACCGCTCTTCCGGTTCCAGCCCCGGCGGGCCCAGTCGTGCACCCACTGCGTCATGCCGTCCACGATGTAGCGCGAATCCGTGGTGAAAATCACCCGGAAGCGCCGACCTTTCCGCCCCAGGGCCGTCATGGCCTCGATAACCGAGCGGAGCGCCATGCGGTTGTTCGTGGTGGCCGGCTCGGACACCCAGAGGTCGCGCCTGACGAGCGGAGTGGACTCGCGCTGCCGGAACTCGAGCAGCACGCCCGCGCCACCCGGGTTCTCTCCTTCACGACCGTTGCCGAGACAGGACTCGTCGGCGTAGATCGCCACCAATGCGTCCGACTGAATCCCGCTGGTCCCGGTCATGGCACGATCTCGAGGGAGTCGAGGTCCTCGATCACGGTGGTGATCAGGTAACCGGTGGTAGGGTGCCGGGCTTCGATGACCTCGCGGCCGTCACGCAGGAAGAGACGCATGGGGATCACCACGACTTCACGTCCCTGCCTGACGAGGGCGATGCGCCGTCCGTCCATGATGGCGCGTTCGAGGCGGTCGTACTCCGCCGGCTTGAGGTACGCCACTCAGCCCGGCCCGCACCAGTCGAGCGCGAGGCGTTCGAGGACGGCCGCGGCGCGCCGGATCTCGTCCTCCGCCACCCATTCGGTCGCTGAATGGGCCAGCGAGATGTCGCCGGGCCCGTAGCAGATCGCCGGGATTCCGGCGGCGTTCAACAGCGCGGCATCGGTCCACGCCGACAAGCCCTCGATCACGACGGACTCACCGGCGGCGCGCATCGCGGTGGACAGGGCGGTTACGATCGGCGAGTCCACCGCGACATCACTGGGCCACTGCGAGAAGACGTGCCTGACGGTTCCGCGTACCGCGGTATCCGTCGCCGACACGCGCTCGAGGGCCCTTTCCATCTCGCGGACGGCGTCGTCGGGCGACTCGCCGGGAACCGTGCGTCGCTCGACGGTCAGCGCGCACCGATCCGGGTAGGTCGACCAACCGCTCCCGCCTGCAATGTCCGATGCATGGAGCGACGCGTGACCGAGCAGCGGATGCGTGTGCCTGACGAGTTCCTCGCGTTCGACCCGGTCGAGCTCCGCCAGCAGGAGGCCGGCGTGGCGTATCGCGTCGACGCCGACGTCATACCGGCTGCCGTGTGCCGCGCGGCCGGTGAACGTCACCTCGGTCCACGTGAATCCCTTGTGGGAAGGTGCGATCGCCATCCGCGTCGGCTCGGTCACGATGCAGGCATCCGCGCGAACGCCCCGGTCGATGAGCCCCCTGGTTCCGGCGCTCTGCCATTCCTCATCCACCACCGCCGTCACGACAATCTCCCCGCCCGCCCCCGCTGCCGCAGCGCGCCACGCCGCGGCGCACATCGCCGCGACCCCGCCTTTCATGTCGGTCGCGCCACGTCCGAAGAGACGGCCGTCGACCGTCTCGCCCGCGAACGGCGAATGGGTCATCCCGTCCACGCCAACCACGTCCAGGTGCCCGTTGTACATCAGCGACCGGCCGTGCGGCGTGCCGATCCGGGCCACGACGTTAGGCCGGCCGTCCACGACGTCCTGCAGCGTGACCCGGAACCCCCATGCCTCGAGCACGGCCGCGAGGGCGCGGGCGACCTCGCCCTCGCCAGGCGCGCCCGGCACGAGTCCGGGATTCCTCGAGTCCACCCTGACCAGCAGTTTCGTCAGCGCCACGGCGTCGCCTGGAGCCGGTATCATGGGACGCTGGATGGCTGGGAGCGACTGACCACCTGGAACCCGTGCCCGGCGATCCGCGTGGCCAGGGGCTGCGCGCGCGCCGCCATGGCGCTCCGCACGGCGTCTTCGCGGCCCTCGGCCGCGATCGCAAGCACGCACCCTCCACCCGAGGCGCCTAACGCCTTGCCGCCCAGTGCACCGGCAGCCGCGGCGTCGGCGAGCACGGCGTCGATCAGCGGCGTCGGGATCGCCGGGTCGAGCGACCGCTGGTGAATCCAGTGCTCGCCCACCAGGAGGCCGAGGGCGTCGAGGTCGCCGCTTTCGACCGCGGTGACCATCCCGTTGGCGAGGTCGCGCAACCGGTCGAGCGCGCCGAGCACCCGCCGATCGCGCGACCGGTACGCATCCATGACTGCCGTGATCGTGCTGGCCGAGATCCGTGACTGTCCCGTGTAGACGACGATGCAGCGACGGTTCATGGCCTCGATGGTGGAATCGCTGAGTGGCAGTTGACGGGCCGTCACCTCGCTGCCGAACCACAGTCCCAGCACACCTCCGATCGCAGCCGCGTAGTGATCCTGCCGACCGCCAGCGATGCCGAGGTCCTCGACCTCGAGCCGACGGCTCTCTTCCGCCAGGCACGACGGAGCGGGTCTTTCGCCGCGCCAGGTGGCCAGCGCTCCCAACACGGCAACACCGGCGGCGGACGAACCGCCCAGCCCCGCGCCCACCGGATACTCCACCTGTACCTCGACGCGAACGTCCGGCATGGCCGCACGCCGGGTGGCAGCCGTGGCCAGCGCGTTATCGGCGCTCGATAAGCCGGGGTGCGACGCGGCGTCTTTCGCTGCGCTCCTCACCGTGGCTACGGCATGGAGCTCGATGGCTGCATTGCAGACGCAGCCGCCACGCTCCTCGCTGTAGGGCGGTACGTCAGTCCAGCCACCGCCAAAGTCGATGCGGGCCGGGGCGCGGGCGACGAGTACTGCCATGGGAGTACGATATGCGCGCGACCACACCCGACGCGAACGCGGGCGCTTACTTCTTCGCGGCGGGTTTCTTCGGAGCGGGTTTCTTGGCCGCGGCTTTCTTTGGCGCCGCCGGCGCTTTGGCCTTGGGGGCAGCCTTCGGCTTCGGCTCCGGCTTGCGGGCAGGCTCGGGTCTCGGGGCCTTCGCGCGTCTGGAACTCGCTTCCTCAGCTTCGCGAATGAGCTTGTCGGCCTCTTCCTGGGTCATCTGGCCGCGACGGACCATGTACTGCACCAGGTCCCGGGCGCTTTCGACGGCGAAAGCGGTGAGGCCGGCGGCGGCCCCGATGACGTCGCGGAGCGCCCCTGACATCTTGCTCCCGGCCTCGAGGCTGATCTCGTGGGCGCGTGCGGCAAGTTCGGCGACGGTATCGCGGACATCCTGACCACGGTGGCCGGGGCTTCGCTTTGGCGGTGGCGGCGGAGCGGGCGCTTCCTCGCCCGCCTCTGGCGCAATGTCGTTCGGGCCTGCCGATTCGGTCATTTGGTGCTGGGGGAGTCGGCCTGGCGCAGGGATTACGTCCGGCTTTAGCCGGTCAGTCGCCGGCCTTGGTCAGGCGGCAGGGACTGGTCGCGAGGCTTTCGTGGTTTTCCGCGGCGCTAAGTATAGGCGGACTTGAGACATACGCAAGGATGCTGGAGACCCTTCCGGCCTGACTTGAGCATATCTACGAGTCCATAATTTGCTATAACATTCAACGAACATCATCGAGACATTTACGTGCCAATTGAGCTGAAAAACGTCAAAATACTCGATTTATCTCGAGTTCTAGCGGGGCCGCTCTGCGGCATGACGCTCGGGGATCTCGGTGCCGACGTCATCAAGGTGGAACGGCCGGGTCAGGGCGACGAATCCCGCGGTTGGGGGCCGCCC
>DAIUET010000104.1:0-10161 GCA_036845045.1 Gemmatimonadaceae bacterium
GTGGTTCCGGCTGCTAACTTTCGCCGTCCGCGTCGAACCTTTTCCGCGCTCCATGCCCGCTCCGTCCGCCCGGAAACAACCGTCGCCGCCCCGCACCACTCCTGATCCGCGCTTCGACTGGCGGAAGATCGCGTATCACACGCTCGTGTCGCGGGCCATGGACGACGTGGAAGAGACGACGAATCGCAACCGGACGTCGGTTCCCAGGGACCACCTCGTGCTCTACCAGTTCTCGGCACGCGGGCACGACATGGCGCAGTGCATCCTGGCCTCGCGGCTGGATCATCCGCACGACGCCGCCAGCGCTTACTACCGGTCATGGCCCCTGCTCCTGGCCCTCGGGCTGACCATCGAGGACGGGTTCGCGAGCCCGTTAGGCAGGTCGGGGGGATTCAGCGACGGCCGGGACATCGGTGTCGTCTGCAACCTGCCGTGCCGGGACGGCCCCATGGTCCTGCCGATGTCCGGCGACGTGGGATCCCAGTTCACGCCGGCGGCGGGATGGGCGCAGGCTATCACGTACCACCGGGACGTGCTGCGCGACCGCTCCTGGCGCGGCGCGATAGCCGCGGTGCTCGGCGGCGAAGCGTCGGTCGCGACGAATGGCTTCTGGTCGTGCCTGACGATCGCCACCACGCTGAAATTGCCGTTGCTCTTCTATATCGAGGACAACGGGCTCGGCATCTCGGTGCGCGGTGGCATGCAGACACCCGGCGGGAACATCGCGGCAAACCTCGCGTCGTTCAGGAACCTCTTCATCCGGGACGGCGACGGGACGGATCCCGGGGCCGCTGCCGCACTGGTGGACGAAGTGGTTGCGCATGTGCGCAACGGAAGTGGGCCGGCGTTGCTCCGCCTCACCGTACCGCGCCTGTCGAGTCATTCCGGGCCCGATAACCAGAAGGGGTATCGGAGCGACGCCGAGATTGCCCAGGACTGGGAGCGCGATCCGGTACCGAAGCTCAGGTCATACCTGGTCCCGGACGTTCTTTCGGAATCCGAATGGTCGGTGCTGGAGCGCGAGGTCGAGCGTGACGTACAGGTCGGACTGACCGCGGCACGAGCGCGCAGTGGTCCGGACCCGACGCAGATCTACCGGCATGTGTATGCCGAGCCCGAAGAAACGGGACAGCGCGCGGTAGGCGGCATGCCCGATGCGGTGCGGAAGCGCCTCGGCGGCGACACGACTCCGCGTGAATCGGGTGAATTGCTCAGGCTGGCTGAGGCCGTCCGACGGACGCTCGACCATGAGCTCACCGTGAATCACAGACTCCTCGTCTTCGGCGAGGACGTGGGCGTGAAGGGCGGCGTCCATCTGGTGACCGAGGGACTCCAGCGGAAACATGGCGTGGCTCGCGTGTTCGATACGAGCCTCTCCGAGGAGGGTATCATCGGGCGTGCGGTGGGGATGGCCATCGCCGGACTCGTTCCGGTGGCCGAGATCCAGTTCCGGAAGTACGCCGATCCCGCGACCGAACAGCTCAACAACTGCGGTACGCTCCGGTGGCGTACCGCGAATCGTTTCTGCGCACCGATCGTGGTCCGGATGCCCGGTGGCTTCGGCAAGGACGTGGGGGATCCCTGGCACAGCCTGAGCGCCGAGGTGCAGTGGGCGCACGCCATTGGCTGGCAGGTGGTGATGCCGTCGAACTCCGCCGACGCGGTGGGACTCCTGCGCACCGCCATGCGGTCACAGAATCCGACGATCTTTTTCGAGCACCGCTCCCTCCTCATGACCAGCGACGGGAGCGCGCGCTATCCGGGTGACGACTACGTGATCCCGTTAGGCTCGGCACGCGTCATCCGTGAAGGGAGCGACCTTACGCTGGTGACGTGGGGGGCCATGGTGCACCGATGCCAGGAAGCGGCTACCGCGGTCGGCGGATCGATCGAGCTGATCGACCTCAGGACCATCGCGCCGTGGGATCGCGACGCCGTCCTGCGCTCGGTGCGGAAGACAGGCCGCTGCCTGATCGTTCACGAGGACACCATGACGGCCGGGTTCGGCGCGGAAATCGCCGCCGTCGTCGCGAAAGAGGCTTTCTGGCAACTGGATGCCCCTGTCGACCGGCTCTGCGTCGACGACGTCCCAATGCCGTATCATCCCGACCTTCTGGCCGTGGTCCTGCCATCACCGGAGCGAGTCGCGGACCGGATACGGGAGTGCCTGCAGGCCTGACGACGGACGGTCGCGTCCTGGAATTCGGCGGCGAGTGCCGTTCGAGGTCTCGGAGCATGTTGCGCCGGGCTGGCGAATACGACAGTGTGAGGGTAACCCGCCAACGGAGTTTCAATGGTCAGACGCAGGACCGGTTTGCTCGGCATGGTGGCTGTACTGTTGCCAATCGCCGGAGTCGCGGGCGCTCAGGAGTCGGCGCCGGTGACGATGGCGTGCGCCGCGGCGGCCACGCCAGACATGAGCCCATTTGACACGGCGAAGGTGGCGGACCTCGTCGGCGCATTCGAAGTGGTGATGTTCGACACGACCAGTCTCCGCGGCGCCCGGAAGTACTCCGGCAAGCTGGTGCTGATGCTCCAGGACTCTGTGCCGGCCCGTCGCCGCACGATGGCGAGGCCCGTTCAACAGAAATACCTCGTGGGGTTCTTCGAGGTGGCGTTGCCCGATTCCGGGGATTACTGGAACCTGATGGCGAACCGCACTGCCGACTCACCCGGTGTGTTCTGGTCGAATGGCTTCCTGCGACTGGGCGAGTTCGGGCCGAAGAGCGGGATCAGCCTCTACTTCGGCTCAGCCTCCGCGAATGAGATCCGGGGTACGTGGACGACGCATGCCGGCATGGTCGTCATCGACTTCACGGGCGATCGCGAACCCGATGAGGCCGGATACTTCTGCGCGCGTCGCTGGAAATAGTCGCGCCCGAGCCCGCTCGGTATCACACATGGAAGGTCTAGATTCTCACGGGTCGCTCCCTCGAGGAGCCAACCGGGAGGATCCACGATGAAAGACTCCGTGCTGAACGACGCCAGGGCGTTTCCGAGTTTTTCCGTCGACGACATCGGGAAGGCGCGCGCCTTCTATCGCGACACACTGGGACTCGATGTTGCCGATCGGCCCGAGGGGCTGGAGATCGAGGTCGGTGGCGGTAACAAGGTCTTCGTGTACGGCAAACCCGATCACAAGCCGGCGACGTTCACGATCCTCAACTTCACGGTCGATGATGTCGACACCGCCGTCGATCGATTGAAGTCGACCGGAGTCCAGTTCGAGCACTACGACCAGCCCGGGATCAGGACCGATGAACGCGGGATCGCGCGGGGAGGTGACGGGCCGACGATTGCGTGGTTCAAGGATCCGGCGGGGAATATCCTGTCCGTACTGCAGCCACGGGCCGACTGACCCGTTCTCACTCGGCGGGCATGGGAACGACCATCTCGCCGAGTTTCTTCGTGTGAATCACGCGCTTCAGCACCGCCCTCGGCCCGAAGTACAGCAACAGGCCGACTTCCTTGCCTGAAGCACGCAGGTAGTTCACGAGCTGCGGTCGATGATTCTCGGACTCGTGATCGCCGGCCTTTATCTCGACCACCACCGTGTCGGCGACCAACAGGTCGGCTCGAAACGTTCCTACGGTCACGCCCTTGTAGTACACGGTGATCGGCACCTCCCGCGCGACATTCATGCGACGCTGGAACAGCTCGATGGCGAGTGCGCGGACGTAGACCGGCTCGAGGAAACCATAGCCCAGCTCATTATAGACGGCGTAGAACGCCGAAATGATCTCGCCGGTGATGTCGCCGTGCAGCAGTTCGTTCGTGTTGCCACCGCCAAAGTGGGCGGTCTCGGTGCGCTGGGTGTTCGACGTGGTAGCGTCCATGGCAGGATCCTCGGCGTGCCGTTTTGCTGTCGGAGCGCCGAGGATAGCGGATGTGGGCCAGATAGCCTAACCACCAGAACGCGCCACCGAACAATCCAGCGCAGGCCAGGCCACACGTCAGTCTCCGAACAGCGGTGGAGTCGGGACTGCGGCGGGGAGACCGAGACTAGATCGCCTTCAGGTACTCGAACGGCTCCGCACAGGACGTGCAGTAGTAGATCGCCTTGCAGGCCGTCGACCCGAACTCGCTGCGTTGCTCCGTCCGGAATGAGCCGCAGCGCGGACAGGCCACGGATTCGACCCGCCGCTGCAGTGAAATGAGCTCAGTGGTCGCCGGGGCCGAACCCGAGGGTGGCGCGATTCCGTACGCGCGCAAACGCTCCCGCGCATCGGGACTGATCCAGTCGGTGGTCCACACGGGCTGGTAGACGGTGTTCACACGGACCTTTGGGGCGCCGGCCCGTGTGAGGGCGTGGACGATATCCCGTTCGATCACTCGCATCGCCGGACACCCGGAGTAGGTCGGCGTCACGTCCACCACCACTGTTCCGTCTTCCTCGCGGAGATCCCTGACGATTCCGAGGTCGACGATGCTCAGCACCGGCACTTCGGGATCGAGCACCTCGCCGATGGCCTTCCAGTATTCGTCACGCGCGCGCATCGCCATCACCATTCCGCGGCCGGGAAGGAACGGGCGACGATCTGCATCTCGGCGAGCAGGTGCCCCAGGTGCTCGGTGTGCCGTCCCTCACGACCACCGCGCTGCATGAAGCCGTCGTCAGGCAGGGTGAGCGTTGCCGCCTTCAGGAGGCGACTCACTTCCTCGCGCCAGCGGTCGCGCAACGCGGCGCAATCCACGGCAATGTTCTGCGCCACGAGTTCCATCTCGACGTTGTCGACCTCGAACAGCTCCCCGGTGAATCGCCACAGTTCGTCGATTGCGGCCTGCACGCGGCCATGACTCTCGGTGGTACCGTCGCCGAGCTTGAGCATCCAATCGGCACTGTGCCGCAAGTGGTACCGCGATTCCTTCAGCGCCTTGGCGGCGATGCCGGCCAGGTCCGCGTGTTTCGAGGTCTGCAGACGCTCGAGTTGCAGCACTTCGAACGCGGACACGAGGAATTGCCGCGCCATGGTGAACGCGAAGTCGCCGCGTGGAAGTTCCATGATGAGCGCGTTGCGGAATTCCACCGCCTCGCGGAAGTACGCGAGCGCATCGGCGCTCCTCCCCTTCCCCTCCTCCCTGCCGGCCAGCTCGAGCAGGAGATTGGCCTGCCCGATGAGGTCGAGCGCCATGTTGGCGAGCGCAATGTCCTCCTCGAGGATGGGCCCATGGCCGCACCACTCGGAGATGCGGTGGCCCAGGATCAGGCGATCGTCGGCCAGGCGGAGGAGGTACTGGGGAAGGGACATGCAGAAAGTGCTGACTGCTGTTTGCTGGTTGCTGATGCTGCTGCTGGTTGCTGGAGCCGATAGCTGGTGCTGGTGCTGGTGCTGGTGCTCGTGGTTCGTCGCTGGGCGCTGGTCGCTGGTCGCTGATCGCTGATCGCTGATTCAGTAGACCCTGACCCCCCGCGGCGTCTTGTAGAACTGGGGATGCCGGTAGGCCTTGTCGTTCGCCGGATCGAAGAATGGACCGACATCCTCGGGGGTCGACGCCGTGATCCACTGGGACGGCACGACCCAGAGATGCACCCCCTCATTCCGGCGCGCGTAGACGTCGCGCGCGTTCAGCAGCGCCTGCTCGGCGTCGACGGCGTGCACGCTCCCGCAATGCTCATGCGGCGCCCCCGGCTTCGGCTGGATGAAGACCTCCCAGAGCGGCCACTGCGAATCGCTGGGATCCCCGTTCCCCGGATGCCCGTCCGTCATCGTCAGGCGGCTGCTCCGGCCGACGCCGCACGCTTCCGCGCCGCATGCGCCTCCGCGGCCGCACGCACCCAGGCGCCTTCCTCATGGGCCTTCCGCCGCGCCGCCAGCCGTTCGCGGTTGCAGGGCCCGTCTCCCTTCACCACCGCCCAGAATTCGTCCCAGTCGATCTCGCCGAATTCCCAGTTCTCCGTCGCCTCGTTGTACTTCAGTGTCGGATCGGGGAGCGTGAGGTCGACCGCCTGTGCCTGGGGCACCGTGAGGTTCACGAAGCGCTGGCGCAACTCGTCGTTACCCTTCTTCTTGACGCCCCAGCGGATGAGTTCCGCGCTGTTGGGCGAGTCCTTGTCGTTAGGCCCGAACATCATCAGCGACGGCCACCACCAGCGGTTCACCGCATCCTGCACCATGGCCCGCTGCCCCGGCGTGCCCTTCGCCAGGGTCGCCACGCTTTCGTAGCCCTGGCGCTTGTGGAAGTTCTCCTCCTTGCAGATCCGCACCATGGCGCGCGCATACGGGCCGTACGACGCCTTGGCCAGCATGGTCTGGTTCACGATGGCGGCGCCGTCCACGAACCAGCCGATGACGCCGACGTCGGCCCAGGTGAGCGTCGGGTAATTGAAGATGCTCGAGTACTTGGCCTTGCCGCTCAGCAGCTCGCCCACCAGCTCGTGCCGGTCGACGCCTAACGTCTCCGTGCCGCAGTAGATATAGAGACCGTGGCCGGCCTCGTCCTGCACCTTGGCCAGGAGCGACAGCTTCCGCCGCAGGCTCGGCGCCCGCGTGATCCAGTTTCCCTCGGGGAGCATGCCGACGATTTCCGAGTGCGCGTGTTGCGACATCATGCGCACCAGTTGCCGCCGGTATCGCTCCGGCATCCAGTCCTTCGGCTCGATCACCTCGCCGCGCGCAATCCGCGCTTCGAACGCGGCCGTGCGATCAGCGTCGTCGGGATGGACCTGCGTAGAGGACATGAGCTCGAGCGGTGTAAGTTGGCCCTGCACCATCACTTGTCGCCCGGGAGCGGACGCGTCGGGTCGTGCTTGGACTATTACCTGCCGACCCCGCTCCCGCAATGGCGCGGCGATCGCCCCGCCACTGCTCCTCAGTGTACACGCGCACGGTAGATTCGGGGCGACTCCGGCCACCGCTCAATGACGACACCCACCGAGACCGAACAGGACGGCACCGTCACCCTCACGGTGAACAACCGCATCGCCACGGTGACGTTCTTTCACCCGAAGCGAAATGCGTTGCCGGCGGCCATCCTCCGGCAACTCGTGGAGGCCATCGATGCCGCGGCCGCCAATGCCGACGTGCGGGTGATCATCCTTGCCAGCGAGGGCGGGGGTGCGTTCTGTGCCGGCGCCTCGTTCGACGAGCTCCGCGCCCTCAGGAGCGTTGACGAAGGAAAGGAATTCTTCAGCGGCTTCGCGCGGGTCATTCTCGCCATGCGCCGGTGCCCGAAGATCATCATCGGACGCGTGCAGGGAAAAGTTGTCGGGGGCGGTGTCGGACTGGTGTCGGCGACGGATTATTCCTTCGCGCTTCCCCAGGCCTCGATCCGACTGAGCGAACTTGCAATTGGCCTTGGTCCGTTCGTCGTCGGTCCGGTGATCGAGCGGAAGATCGGGCGCGCCGCCTTTGCGGCGCTGGCAGTGGACGCCGACTGGCGTGACGCAGAGTGGGGAGAGCGACACGGTCTGTATACGCGCGTCATGGACACGGAAGCCGCGATGGATTCGGTACTGCCCGCCCTGGCGAATCGCCTGGCTGGTGCGAACCCCGAGGCGGTGGCCCAGCTCAAGCGCATCCTCTGGGAGGGAACCAACCACTGGGAAACGCTGCTCTATGAGCGCGCGGCGATCAGTGGGAAGCTTGCGATGTCGGAGTTTACGGCGCGGGCGGTTGGTCGGCAGGATTGAGGAAGCTGGAAGCTGGAAGTTGGAAGTTGGAAGGACCCAATCAGGTGACGCTGACGTGACGGTCGGGGCTGATCGTCACGCATGACAACAACCAGCCCCCAAAGGTCGACCGCCGCGATCCAGAACTATCGCCAGCTCATTGTCTGGCAGAAAGCGATGATGCTTGCCAGGGACGTCTACAGGACGTCGGCCAGGTTACCAGTCCGCGAGCGATACGGCCTGACGCAACAAGTTCGCCGGGCCGCCGTGTCGGTCCCTTCGAACATCGCCGAGGGACAAGGGCGGATGTCGAGTGGCGACTACGTACGATTCCTCGCCATAGCGCGGGGCTCTCTGCACGAGACCGAAACGCTTCTGCTCCTGAGCGTCGACCTGAAGCTTCTCGATCCTGGTGAGCTCACGACGTCGATGGGACTCATCCAGGAGTGCAGTAAGATGTTGGCAGTCATGATTCGAAAACTCGGAAGGAGGAAAAGCCCGAAGGACTAGCGAACCCCCATGCGCCTCGCTCTCAGCTTTCAGCTTCCAACTTCCAGCTTCCAACTCTCAACTCGTTGGCGGCACAAACCCCTCTGGAGCTGACCCCCCCGCGACCCAGCTCTGGTGATACTTCGGGTCCTCGATGTCCAGCGCCGGCTTCGCCACGTGCAGCGGCCGGAACGAATCCATCATCACCGCCAACTCGTTCGTTGACTTCATCCCCACGCTGCCCTCATAGCGACCAGGGTGCGGCCCATGGGGCAGTCCATCGGGATGATGGGTAATCGAACCGTATTCGATGCCCTTCCGGCTCATGAACTCGCTGGAGGCATAGAACAGCACTTCGTCCGAGTCCACGTTGCTGTGGTTGTAGGGCGCCGGGATCGCGTTCGGGTCGAAGTCGTACGGGCGCGGGCAGAAGGAGCAGATGACGAAGCCATCTCCCTGGAACGTCTGGTGCACCGGCGGTGGCTGGTGGATGCGGCCGACGATCGGCTCGAAATCGTGGATGCTGAACGCCCACGGATAGAAGTAGCCGTCCCACCCCACCACGTCGAACGGGTGGTGGTCGAGTACCAGTTCATTGATCGCGTCGTACTGCTTGACGAGTACCGGGAAATCGCCCCGCTCATCGTGCGTCGCGAGTTGCGCGGGACGGCGGATGTCACGCTCGCAATAGGGCGCACCTTCCAGCAGCTGTCCGAAGTCATTCCGGTACCGCTTGGGCCACCGGACGTGACCCCGGCTTTCGAAAACCAGGAACTTGGTCGCGCCCGCCCCCGTGTCCATGCGCCAGCGATGGGTGATGTTCCGGTGGATCACCACGTAGTCGCCGGGCCGGTACGGCAGTTCGCCGAAGACACTCTCGAGCACACCCTGCCCTTCGACGACGTACACCACCTCATCCGCCTGCGAGTTCCTGTAGAAATGGTCATCGACGCGGTCCGGCTCCACGTAGAGCATGCCGATGTCCTGGTTGAACAGGAGGGGCAGCCGGTCGAGCGTCGGGCTTCCTCCCTTCTTTGCCCGTGCCGTCAGGAAGTGCCGGTGGCGGAGCGAGGTGTGGTCGTCCTTTTCCCAGCAGACAGGGCGCACGCGGCGCGCCGACTTCACGGTCGTCGGCGGATGCGTGTGATAGAGGAGCGACGACGTGCCGGTGAACCCCTCGTGCCCCATCAGTTCCTCGGCATACAGGCCGCCATCCGGCTTCCGGAAGACGGTGTGCCGCTTGCGGGGAACGGAGCCTAACGTGTGATAGATTGGCATTATGAAATAGGCGGTTAGAGGTTCCCACGCCTCTCCTGTTCGCGCTCGATGGCTTCGAACAGCGCCTTGAAGTTCCCCTTCCCGAAACTCTTCGCGCCCTTCCGCTGGATGATCTCGTAGAACAGCGTGGGGCGATCCTGCACCGGCTTCGAGAAGATCTGCAGCAGGTACCCCTCGTCGTCCCGGTCCACCAGGATGCCGAGGTCGCGCAGGGGGCCCAGGTCCTCATCGATCGTCCCGACCCGGTCGAGCAACGTGTCGTAGTACGACGTCGGCACGCGGAGGAACTCCACCCCGTGGTCGCGCAGGGTGGTCACCGTGGACACGATGTCGTTGGTCGCGATGGCGATGTGCTGGACGCCGGGACCGCCATAGAACTCCAGGTACTCGTCGATCTGGGATTTCTTCTTTCCGGCGGCCGGTTCGTTGATGGGGAACTTGATCCGGCCGTTCCCGTTGGACATGACTTTCGACATCAGCGCCGAATATTCGGTGGAGATGTCCTTGTCGTCGAACGAGAGGAGGTTGAAGAAGCCGAGCACGCGCGAGTAGAACCCGACCCACTCGTTCATCTTGCCCAGTTCGACGTTGCCGACGCAGTGGTCGACATACTGGAGGCCGACGCCTTCCGGCTCATAGGGGGATTGCATGGCCTCGAACCCCGGCATGAACGCGCCGCGATAGCCGCGACGCTCCACCAGCGAGTGGATCGTGTCGCTATAGGTGCGGATCGCGGCGATCACGAGCTCGCCCCCGTCGTCCTTCAGGACTTCGGGAGCCCGAGC
>DAIUET010000105.1:0-2115 GCA_036845045.1 Gemmatimonadaceae bacterium
CGTCTCGGACAATGAAGGCACGAATGGGATCAATTTTGCCAGCGCGGCGGACCCTCGGCTGCCAGTATGTGTGGGCGGCGACGCGGTCTGTCGCACGAACGGCGTTATTCGCGCCACCCGCGACGACCTGACGGCCCCGCTCAACGTGCAGCTGGTGTGGCCGATCCGGGAAAGCCCCGTCGCGATCACCAGCGGCATCGAGGCCCGGTTGATCGAGGCCGAAGCACAGTTGCGCGCCCAGGATGCGGCCGGAGCGCTTGCGACGCTCAACACGGCCCGTGCCACGGTCACCGGTCTGGCGCCGTTGACCGATGCCGGGACGGATGCGGCACGCGTCGACCAGCTCTTCCGGGAGCGGGCGATCTGGCTGTTCGGCCGGGGCTATCGGACCGGCGACATGCGCCGATTGATCCGCCAGTACAATCGCACCGCGGCGTCGGTCTTCCCGGTGGGACCCTGGCACAAGGGGGGCAACTACGGCGTCGACGTGACGTTCCCCATTCCGCAGGCGGAGCAGAACAACCCCAACGTGCCGGCAGGGCAGAGCTGCATCGACCGGAACGCCTGAGCGCTGGCAGCAACAGAAAGGCGGCGTTGCCTGCGCAACGCCGCCTTCCTGCTGTCCGGAGGTTCGTGTTACCGGAGCTGGAAGCCGATGACCACTGGCATCCAACGCAGGTTCCGTCCGTCCTCGCCCGACGTGCCGCGATCAGCGGCCACGTTGGTCAGGGACGTCTGGACGAACAACGATGTGGCACCAAGGACATGGAACTCGAGGCCTGCGCCGGCCTGGAAGCCCCACTTGGTCTCCGTGTCGCCGCCACTCTCGTCACTGCCGCTGAACTTGTCAGCCAGCCCTGACGTGGTGCCGAAGTCACGGAACATGTAGAAGCCGCCGCCGCCCATCAGGTAGAAGTTATGGGACTTGGCGGAATTGATCGGGAAGGCCAGCGTCGCGAGGGCAACGCCCGAAGCGACCGTCGGATCCGGGTTGAAGAATCCCGCATCCGCTACGCCTTCCAGCCGCGCCAGCGTCCACTCCGTCCGCAGACCGAGCATGCTGCCCGGTTTGTGCCAGCCGATCGGCATGGACAGCAGCGGAGCGCTCTCATATCCGATGTTCCGCAGCGTCCCACTGGTGTAGCTCGCGCCGGTACCCAACCCGACGTAGAAGCCACTGTTGCCGAACAGGGAACCGTTGCGGAACCGGTTGAACCGCGTGTTCAGCCCCTGAAGCCGGGTGTCGACTTCAGACAGCCGCGTGTTGGTGGCATTCAACTCCTCGCGGAGCGCGGCCAGCTCGGTACGAGCGGTGGCCAGCGAATCGGACAGCGCGTTGATGCGGGCTTCGAGCGCCGCAGTGCGCGTGGCCGACGCCGCATTGGCCGCTTCGAGCGAGTCGAGTCGCGTCCGATACTCACGCGTCACGCCTTCGAGGGAATCGATGCGCAGGATCGTGAGGGTTGCAACATCGCCAGCTGATTCGCGCCGGGTCACGCCGCCGGTGGTTCCGACGGTACCCGTGGTGCCATCCACTCGACCGGTGGTCATGTCCTTGCGAATGGGAATGCGGACCTGTGACGTATCACGCCGGGTCGTGTCCACTTGCGCTTTCGCCTCCGCCACGGCCGAAAGCGTCAGCGCGACGGATAGTCCCATCGCGCACGATGTCCATCGCTGCAGTTTCATTGGGGCGCCTCACTGGAGTTATCGCGTGTGCCAGGCGGTCCATGCGGCCGCCGGACGCGTACACGTATACATGTCCGCGTGGAACACTGCTACTCCAAGTTCCCCTCCTTGTTGCGTCAGCCTCTGCCGTTCGCCTGGCGAGCTGAATCGTTAGGTATGCAACTCGGCAGACTCAAGCGCGGTTCTGCGTGATGCCAATCACGATAGCTCGTGGATGAGGCTGGCGAAGCTCTTGCATTTTGCGAGAGCGTCGGGCTCTGCTGTTAGGTGCGAAGAGAGCAAGTTGCCAAGTTGCCAAGTTGCCAAGTGGCCAAGTGGCCAAGTGGCCAAGTGGCCAAGTGGCCAAGTGGCCAAGATACCGAGTTGCCGAGTTGGAGCGCGCAACCATTCAGCTTCGCAACTTCGCAACTTCGCAACTTCGCAACT
>DAIUET010000105.1:2215-7638 GCA_036845045.1 Gemmatimonadaceae bacterium
CAGCTTCGCAACTTCGCAACTTCGCAACTTCGCAACTAACGAATCGACCAGCGCAGTCCCGAGGAAAGGGCAAGGTAGCGCCAGCTGCCGTCCGAACCCGCGCCCTCCAGCGCGAACGGCGCGTCATACGCCTCCAGTTCCACGTACCAGGCGCGGGCGGGTCCCAGCGAGAGCGCCGCCTGCGCCCACAGACGCAGGGTGCGTGACCATGCGTTGCCGCTGCCGCGCGGCGCCGGACGCGGCACGCCAGTGCCGTGGGCGACGACACGCTGAACGCCGCCGCCCGCGTCGGCGGAAAGCGACAGCGGGCCATCCTCCCCGAACTCGACATACAGTCCGCCTTCGACGGTCTCGGCCTGCCGCGGCGCAAAATAGCCGGCGGTCGACACGCGCTCGTAACCGGTGACGCGGTACTGGACGGACGGCTGCAGGACGCCTGACGAAAGGACGAGCGCCCCCTCCAGGCTCCCCCGTCGGTTCGGCGGTTCAGCGCGGGCTTCGATCCGTGCCAGGCGACCCGTCCCCCGCGCGCGGAGCCCCAGAATCGGCACCTCGATCGTCGCGCGTGCTTCCGAACGCGCAACCTGGTTCACGATGAGCGCGGGACTGAATCCGAGTGGCGCATGCTCCGCGCGCAGGTCGAGCGATGCGCCGGACAGGGGCGCGCGCGCACGGAGTCGCGCTGCCGCGTGAAATGCCGTCCACGATTCCCGGCTCGCCAGGGATGGCCCATAGCGGATCGCGCCGGCCTCGACGCTCGCCCGCATCGCCGGTGTCGGCACGGCGGCCAGGCGCGCGGACAAATCGGTCCCCGGCACCTCGTCGATGTCGTCTCCGACCGTGTGCCGCCACGCCCCCGCCCCAACGCGAAATCCATCGGCCACCATCGCCTCGAACGATCCGCCGATCCGGGTCGAACCGTTGCCGTCGGAATCGCCCATCGAGGCCACGTCCGGCGTAATCGACGGCGCGGCGGCCACGCGCACGGCATCGAGCCGGGTCACCGCGCCGGCCACCCGCAGCTGCGAGGCCCGCTCGAACGCATCCGCCGCGACACGGGGCCGGCCCGCACGGGCCCGCGACCGGCCCAGCAGGTCCCACGCTTCCCCGTCATCAGGGTGTTGCGTCACCCACGCCGACAGTTCCTGGATCGCCTGCTGCGACCGGCCGGCGCGCTCGAGCAGACGCGCCCGACCTAACGACACGTCGCGCTCTCCCGGAGCGACGGCGTGCGCGCCTGCGTAGGCCACCAGCGCGTCGTCGAGCCGGCCCATCCGGGCCAGGAGATCCCCTTCGGCCATGTGGCCCCACGCGTCACCCGGTTCCAGTGCGATGTAGCGGCGATAGAGCGCAAGCGCCCGCGCGTCGGAGACCTCGAGCTGCGCCAGGCGGAAGACGGCCCGCGACGCCGTGCTGTCCTGCGCCAGAACGCCCGCGTACAACGCGCGCGCTTCCGCGCGATCACCCCGGCCGTACGCGGAGTCCGCGCGGGCCATGGTCACGGGGCGCATCGGACCATCTGCCTGCGCTCCAGCACGTGCCGACAGCCAGACCAACGCGACAAGCGCCAGCGCCACGTCGCGCCGCAAGGCTACGGGCATTCCGGGACGTCGTCGCGCGACGCGGAGCGGATCATCTGCACGTGATGCGCCGCCTCCACCGCCAGCAGGACGAACACCAGTGTGCCGACGGCAATGCCGAACGTTGCCGCCGGAATCGCGCTCGTCATCGTGGCGGTTCCCGCTCCGGTTCCGGCCCGTCCGGACAGCATCTCGTCAGGCATGACGAAGGCCAGGAGCCACCCCGCAACCCACAGCGCGCCAATGATGCCGCCGGCGAGCAGCACGCTGTGCGTGAGCTGCCGCCGCGAGATCGGGTCCGGCCGACCGCGGAGCCGACGCGTGAGGCTGCGAACCGGCAGGAGGAGTGTCGAGGCGAGGTAGAACAGGCCGCCGATGCCGGCGCCCGGTAGTCCGACGGTCATCAGTGGCCCTTTTCATACGTCGTGAACGGCCGGTTCATGACCAGCTCCAGCCATGCCGCCTTGAGGAAGTGCATGGCGTTCACCGTCCGCAGGACAAAGAACGCCGGGAGCGACAGCAGCGCCCGCGGAATCTCGCGCCGCTCCGCGGCGCCGACCAGCACCGGGATCGCCACGGCCGGAATGTCGATCACGTACCCGAGCAGCAGCCACGGATTCCCCAGAGCAATCGCCAGGACGGGGAGCACGAACAGGTAGGCGATCGCCGCGACAATGGCGTCCCAGAATGCTACCGCGACCGAGTGCCTGAGAAAGGGAACCGCGAGCACCCCTTCGCGGTGCAGCCGCACGTTCTGGACGAACCCATGCGACCAGCGCTTCAGCTGCTTGCCGAGGAAGGTGTAGTCGTGCGGCTCGAGCGGATAACTGACGGCGTCCGGGAGGAACCGCACCTTCCAGCCGTATTCATAGAAGGTCCATGTCAGGTCCATGTCCTCCGCCAGCGTGCGCGTGGGCCAGCCACCCACCGCGCGCAACGCGTTGGCCCGGTACATGGAGAAACACCCCGACGCGATGAGCGGAGCGCCCCACGCCTCCTGCACCCGCTTGTAGAACGTGAATGCGAAGAGGTATTCAACGTATCGGCCTCGCTCCCAGATCGAACGAACGCGCCGCGGGATGACCGACCCGCAGGCCGCAACCACTTCGGGATCCTCGAACGCGGGCATCAGTCGTTCGATGGCATCAGGCGCCAGCGTCGTATCGGCGTCGATCGCCATCACGAACGGCGTGTGCACGTGACGGAGCGCGAACGTCTGGGCGCCGGCCTTCGACCCGGTATTGCGCGCGGGACGGATGACGGTCACGCCGAGACGCGCAGCGACTGCCGCGGTGTCGTCGGTCGAGCAGTCGTCGATCACCAGGATCTCCTGCGGTGCGACGCTCTGCGTCAGCAGGGAGAGCAACGTGTCGGCCAGCGAGGCGCCTTCGTTGTACGCCGGCACAACGACGGTGACCGGCACGGTTCGCGCCCGGCGTTCGGACGCGGGCACGAAGGATCCGGCCGGCGATACCCGTTCGGCGTCGCCGGCATGAAATGAACGATTCGTTCCCGAGTCGCTTCGGATACCTGAGCCCATGCGAAGAGGTGAGTGGTTGCCCCGCGTAAAGACGACACGCCGTGCAGGGGGGTCAACCTGATTCGCGGCGACGTTGCACGCGCGCCGCAGTCGTCGCGATGCGACGCAGAGCATTCGTGATGGCCGTCACCACGGCGCCGGTGCGGCACGCGCGCCTCGCCGCAGGCGGGTACGTCACGGCGAGGCACCACGCCGTCACGCCCGTCGGCCGCGCGCGACCGCGGTGGGACGGTTTGGACCGGATTCGTGTGATCGCTGTCGCCGGCGTGCATCACATCCGCGCCGGACGCATTCCGGCGGCCCGCCGGTTGCTCCTCTCTGAGGTCGCGCCTCGCCTCTGTCGCCACGCGACGCATGTCCGTGACGATGCTGTATGCCTGGCGCGTTGCACCATCCGAGAACGACTACCGGAGGAAGATTCCGATGCGTGTCGGAACATTGTTAGGCATCGCCGTGGGGCTCGTTGCGTGTGCCGAAGCCCCATCTCCAGTTGCCCCGTTGCGCACGCTCGATCAGGCGCCGGCGCTGTCCGCGTCGACGTCGTCCTTCAGCCTGACGAGGCCCTACAGCCGGAGGGTCTGGGTGGCGTGCGCGAACGATGGCGCCGGGGAAAACGTGAACATCAGCGGCGAACTGGTGATCCTCGGCCAGTCGACCGACGACGGCAATGGTGGCATGCACGTGACCATGCACTACCGCCCCTCCCGCGTCACCGGGGCCGGCGAGGTGACTGGCCTCAAGTTCAAGGGCGTCAGTGCCGCGCAGGAGTCGGAGCAGTATGCCGCCGACGGCTCCCCGACCGTCTACACGCTCGTGGACAACTTCCGGCTCATCGGACAGGGACCGGGCAACAACATTCTGATCCACCGTACGGTGCATCAGACCTGGAACGCCAACGGCGAGCTCACCGCCGACGTGCAATTGAGCAGCAGCGAGTGCAAGTGATGTGACCGGCGCGCGGCCGTTCCCCGGACTCCGGGGAACGGCCGTTTCGCGTCTGGAGCCTCGCGTCGGGGTCGCCACGCTCGCGCCGCGGAGCCTTGCCGCCGCCTTCTGGCTGGTACATGGTCCGTCAGGACCGATGACGTACCGCTCACCTGGAGGCGAAAGTGTACCTCGTTCGCGATGTCATGTACTGCAAGCCGGGGAAGGTCCGGCCACTGCTCGAGAAGTTCAAGGCGATGGCCCGGCTCTCCGAAAAGCTCGGCTGGGGGAAACAGCGCATCATGACCGACATGTGCGCCGAGCGATACTGGACGCTCGTGTCGGAAATGGAAGTGGAGAGCCTTCAGGCGTTCGAAGACATGGAGAAGATGCAGGGCTCACCCGAGGACATGAAGGAATTCGAGCGGATCATGACCGGCTATCATGACCTCGTGGACTACGGGAAGCGCGAGATCTATCGCATCGAGCAGTGATCATCCCCTGCGCAGGGCGATGACGGGATCGACCCGCGCGGCCCGCCGCGCGGGTACCCAGCCCGCCGCCAGCACGGCCACGCCCAGCACGAGAGCCATCGCCACGTACGTCAGCGGGTCGGTCGTCGTGACCTCGAACAGCATGTTCCGGAGGACCCGCGTCAGCACGAGTGCGGCCGCCACGCCCGCCACGAGGCCGACGACGGCCAGCCTGGCGGCGTCCCGCAGGACCAGCGCCACCACGCGTCCCCGTTCCGCCCCCAGTGCCATCCGGATGCCGATCTCCCCGGTACGCTGCGCCACGGCGAACGACAGCACACCGTAGATGCCCATCACCGCCAGCGACACCGAGACCGCGGCGAACAGCCCGAGGAGGATCGCGCTGAAACGGGTCTGGGAACTCGCCGTCGCCACGCGCGCAGACATCGCGCGGATGTCGAACACGGGCGCCTCCGGAGCGACGCGCCGGACGACCGCGCGTACCGCCGGGGCCATGGCCGACGGGTCTCCCGTCGTGCGCACGAACAGCATCATGCGCGAGAGGCGCGCCTGTCCGTACGAGATGTACGCGTCCGGACGCGCGGTCGAGTCGATCGTTCCGTAGCGGACGTCGCCGACAATGCCGATCACCTCGGCCCCGGTATGAAAGCCACCCTGGTACACGGCCACGCGCTTGCCGATCGGGTCCTCGCCGCGGAAGTACTGCCGTGCCGCCGCCTCGTTGATGAGGACCACCTTCGGCGCGTTCAGGCGATCCTCATCGCTGAACAGGCGGCCCCGTTTCAGCGGCACGCGCATGGTCGGGAACCAGTCCGGCGACACCCAATGGACGCCGACCATCGCATTGCCCGTCTTGGCGGCGGCGAGCTGCGCGTCGGCGGAGGC
>DAIUET010000105.1:7648-10112 GCA_036845045.1 Gemmatimonadaceae bacterium
ATCGCATTGCCCGTAGCGCTCTGGGGACGGTCCGCGAACGTCATGATCGTGCCGTTGCAGCCGTTGTTGAGCGGAGGACAGTCGGCGAGCGCCACCTGTTCCACGCCGGGCAACCCGCGGATCTCGTCCTGGAGACGCTCATAGAACCCAGGCATCGAGTCGGGCACCACGACGCCCGGCGGCATGGAGAGGCGCAGCGTCAGGACGTTTCGCCCATCGAAGCCGGGGTCCACGTCCAGGAGGTTGCCGAGGCTCCGGATCATCAGCCCCGACCCGGCCAGCAACACCAGCGCCAGCGCGACTTCGGCGACCACGAGCACGCGCCGGCTCGCGCCGCCCCGCCGGCCACTGCCCGCGCCCGGGCTGCCCTCCTTCAGGTCGGCCGTCAGGCCGGCCCGTGTGGCGCCTAACGCGGGGGCGAGCCCGAACAGCAGCCCCACCGCGACCGTCACCAGGAACGTGAACCCGAGTGCGCTCGCGTCGAGCCGGATGGCGTCGAACCCGACGGCGCCGATTCCTCCCTCCAGTCCCTGCACGCGCAACGTCTCCCGCGGGTTGATCGCGCTCAGGACGCGTGTCCCGGCCAGCGCCACCGCGAGGCTGGCAGCGCCCCCGAGGATGGCCAGCACGAGGCTCTCCGTGACGAGGAGCCTGACGAGCCGGCCGCGCCCCGCGCCCAGCGCCAGCCGCACGGCGATCTCCTGCCGGCGCGCCATCGCGCGGGCGAGGAGCAGGTTGGCCAGGTTCACGCAGGCGATCAGCAGGACCATGGCCACCGCCCCGAACAACACCAGCAGCGAACGCTTGAGGCCCGAGGCCACCCGGATCGAGTTGAGTGGGCGCGCCGCCGCGGTCCACTGTTGCGGCGTGCTGCTCGTGGTCAGCGTCCCGCTCTGCATCGGGAACGCCTCGTAGATCCGCGGTCCGATGAGTTTTGCTTCGGCAATGGCCTGATCGGGCGTCACGTCGTCTTTCAGCCGGCCGATCATCGAGAACTCGAGGGACCACGGCTCATTCAGTGCGTCGGCCGGCCGCGCCGTCAGGTTGACCAGCGCATCGGCACGACCTGACAGACCGCGAAAGCCGGGCGGCAGGACCCCGATGATCTCCCACGGCTCGTTGTTGAGGCTGAGTGTGCGACCGATCACGCCGGGATCGGCGTTGAACCGGCGCTGCCACGTTGCGTCGCTGATGATGGCCACCCGACGCGCGCCGGCCGCCGCGTCGAGGTCCACGGGGAAGTCGCGGCCCACAGCGACCGGGATGCCTAACGTCGTCAGGTATCCGGCCGTGACTTCCTCGATGCCGATCCGCTCCGGATCCGCCCCGGTGAGGCTGGTCTGCGACGCACTGTGCGCCGCCAGCGACGCGTAGCTCCGCTGCGCGTCCCGGAAGAACACGTACTTGGGATACGACCACGCCGCCCTGCCCTCGTCCGGTGAGGTCTGGACGATGTCGAACAGCCGTCCCGGCTCGGCAAACGGCAGCGACCGGAGCAACAGGGCGTCGACCGCCGAGTAGATGGCGGTATTGGCGCCGATGCCGATCCCCAGCGTGAGCACGGCGATCGCAGTGAAGCCGGGGCGGCTCGCCAGGCCTCGCAGTGCATAACGAACATCGTCGGCGAATTCCCGCAGTCGGTCGCGCACGTCCAGTCTCCGTTCCTTGAGTTCCGCCGAGTCGCCCAGGCGGCGCTCGGTCTCCGCGAACGCCGGCCCCAGTCGGCGAATCGCCTCGGCGCGGGCCTCTTCGGCCGACATGCCAAGGGCGGTCAGCTGGGCCACCCGCTCGTCGATGTGAAAGGCCAGCTCGTCCCGCATCTCCGCGCGCGCGAGCTCCCTGCGCCGCGGATCGAGGTGAAACATCCGTCGGGATCGATGCATGATCAGCCGGGGCGCAACGCCAGGATGTCAGCCAGGGCGCGGGCGTATCGCTCGAGCGATCCCGCGAGGTTCCTCGCTATGCCCTTCTCCGTGCGCCGCAACTCGATCTTGCCCTCCTCGGCGACGACCTCCGCCTCGAGAATGTCGCCGATCTCGATCCCCAGTTGCGCACGGATTTCGGCGGGGAGCACGACCTGCCCCTTATTGTGAACTTTCATCTGCATGCCGAGACTCCTGGCTGGTTATACACCGTAGTATAACCAGCCATCTGCACCGCATCTAGCCGCGACAGCAACGATGGAGGTCGGTCATGACCGAGAAGCAGATCTACCTGGACTTCAACGCGAGCACGCCGCTCGCGCCCGAGGTGGTAGAGGCGATGCGGCCGTTCCTGACGGAGCACTTCGGGAACCCGTCCAGCCAGCACTGGGCTGGTGCGCCCGCAAAGGCAGCCGTGGAGCGCGCCCGCGCCCAGGTCGCAGCCCTCCTCGGCTGTGACCCCGGCGAGATCGTCTTCACGAGCGGCGGGAGCGAGTCGAACAACCACGCGCTCAAGGGCATCTTCTTCGCGAACCGCGACA
>DAIUET010000106.1:0-5439 GCA_036845045.1 Gemmatimonadaceae bacterium
GTCCTCTCCGCCGGCCCCGCGCCTCCGCGTGAGTCGAGGGAAATCCACACGGGCCGCATTTGAGCCGGCACGTTTGACGAACGGCGGGTGGTCGCGCAGGATTGACCAGCCGCCGTTGTCTTTCTCCGAGGACTTCGCATGCGTCTTCCGATCGTGTTGCTCGCCGCCAGCGCGCTGCTGTTGGGTGCCACCAACGCGCCCCAGGGCAATGCACGGCTGCGTTTTGCCGTCACGTTTCCGGCAGAGCGGAGCGGTGCTCCCCTCGACGGCCGGCTCCTTCTCATGATCTCGGCTGATACAGCCGGCGAGCCAAGGACGCAGGTCACCGGCACCGTGGCGACAGCCCAGGTGTTCGGTGTGGACGTGGACGGGTGGAGACCCGGCGAGACTCGCTATGTGGACGCCACTGCGTTCGGCTGGCCGCTGCGTTCGCTCGGCCAGCTCAGGAGCGGACGGTACCGCGTGCAGGCCATGATCAACCGCTATGAAACCTTCAGGCGTAGCGACGGGCACACGGTCAAGCTGCCGCCCGACAAGTGGGAAGGGCAGCAGTGGGCGAGCAAGCCCGGGAATCTGTACTCGGTGCCCGTCAACATGACGCTTGACGTGTCACGTGCGGAAACGCCGCGCCTGGTGCTCGACCAGGAGATCCCGCCGGTCCCCGACTTCAAGGCGAAGGAAACGAAGTATGTGAAGTACCTTCGTATCCGCAGCGACCTGCTGTCGAAGTTCTGGGGACGCGACATGTTCCTCGGCGCGTGGGTGCTGTTGCCGTGGGGATTCGACGAGCACCCCGACGCGCGCTACCCGCTCGTGATCAACCACGGGCACTTCCCGTCGGGTGTCGGCGGCTGGCGCGAAACCCCGCCCGATCCGGACCTCGCCCCCGACTACAGCGAGCGCTTTTCACTCGCGGGTTACAACCGCATCCAGCAGCAACTCGGCTACCAGTTCTTCCAGGACTGGACCGGCAAGGGTTTCCCGCGGATGCTGCTGATCGAGATCCAGCACGCCACGCCGTTCTACGACGACTCGTACGCCGTGAACTCGGCCAACAACGGCCCATACGGCGACGCGATCATGAAGGAGCTCGTGCCGCAGATCGAGCGCCAGTTCCGCGGCATCGGGGCCGGGTGGGCGCGATTCACCTACGGCGGATCCACCGGCGGCTGGGAGGCGATGGCGGTGCAGATGTTCTATCCGGACGACTTCAACGGGGCCTGGATCGCCTGTCCGGATCCGATCGATTTCCGCGCCTACACCGTCGTCAACATCTATGAAGACGACAACGCCTACTATCGCGAGGGGCCGTTCCTGCGGGTGCCGCGTCCGGGCCTTCGCAACTGGCTCGGCCACCTCCAGAACACACTCGAGCAGCAGAATCACCGGGAGCTGGCGTTAGGTACGAAGACCCGCTCGGGCGACCAGTGGGACGTCTGGGAGTCGGTGTACTCGCCGGTGGGGGCGGACGGCTACCCGAAGCCGATCTGGGACAAGCTTACGGGCAAGATCGACAAGTCGGTCGCCGCGCACTGGAAGGAGAACTACGACCTGTCGTACATCCTGGAGCGCGACTGGCCGAAGCTCGCCCCGAAACTGCGCGGCAAGATGCGCATCTACGTGGGCGACATGGACAACTATTACCTGAACAACGCGGTATATCTCACAGAAGAACGCCTGAAGAAACTCGACCCGCCTGCCGACGCGGTGATGGACTACGGGGACCGCGACGAGCATTGCTGGAACGGCGACCACACGCGGAGCAACGCGTACTCACGGCTTCGTTATGCGCAGATGACGTTCCCGTGGTTCGTGGAGCGGATGCTGGCGACGGCGCCGGCAGGGGCGGACCTCCGCAGCTGGAGATACTGACGGCATCACGCGGAGGCGCGTGCGACGCGGAGACAAAGGTCAGGACTCTCCGCGCCTCCGCGTGAGACGATCGTCTCGTTACTTCCCGGCCTGCACCTTCGCCACGACCAGCTTTGCCAGTTCGATCACCGCGGGTTTGAGCGATTCCTGCGTCTCGCTCTTGTCCGCCAGCACCTTCTTGCAGGCTTCCCGTTCGTCAGGCTTCAGCCGGGTCTGGTCGCCACGACACACCTCACCCATCACGCCGTCGGCCTGCCCGTCGCGGGCGAACAGGGCGACGGTCACGACCTTCTGGCCGACGTTCGTCACCAGATAGGCCATCCGGTCCTTGTACTTGTCTTCGGGAACCGGATACATGATCCAGGCGCGGTCCCCCACGCCCGGCACGGGGTGACGCGTCTCCTTGTCCATCCGGAAGCGCTTGAGAAACGCGTCGAAATTCTCGGACGCCTTGGGGCCGCTCCACACACCGACTTGACCGAACGCGTACTCGCAGAGCGCTCCCGCGCCTCCGGCGAGTGCGACAACGTCTGGAGTTTGATTGTAGGTCGGCTGGCCACGGGCGATGTGCCTGGTCGCCTCGGCATCGGTCAGCAACGCGCACGGGTTGGATTGGGCCGACCCGGTGGACGAGCCGATCAGGATCAGTGTCATGGTCAGCATTAGCACGCGGGGCGATACGGCCGTCATCTCAGCCTCCTGGCGGTAAGCAGTGTCGTTCCAACTCTACTTACTAACGCCCCAAAGGCGTCCGAACCAGCTCAGGTGTCATACGGGTCTTCCGTGGTTAAGTGGGTGGGGGATCGGTGCCCTCTTTCTGCCCTATTCACAACGACCTGGTTCACGCGGAGCCGCGAAGGCGCGGAGACGGGAAGCCGCTCAGATCCGTCGCAGCCCCCCTCTTCGCGTTGCAGTGCGGAAGGTGATCCCTAAACCAACCTGCTGGTCGATTTTTCTCCTCCGCGTCTTCCTTAGCTCCGCGTGAGCCAACCAAACTCACGATGCGCAAGCGATCGCGGAGGAGCACGACCATCACGTTGTCGCCAATAGTCACTGGGTTCCAGTAGCCCCGCCACCGCGTCGCAGTAGCCTGGGTGGGGAACCAGCTCGCCCCTCTCTTGTTTCCCGCATAATCCGCCCTGAGCAGGGGAGCGCCTCTGAGGCCGCATGTTCGGCGCGGGGTGGGCAGCGACGCCGAGCCGTCCGATATTTCTTCGGTACCTCACCTGCTGCCGCCGCCCCGACGATTTCGCGCTGAAACCATCCGCCATTCTCCTGCAATGAAGCTCGCCTTGAGACGTCTGTCGCATGTCGTGGCCGCCACCCTGCTCCTGGTTGGTGTTCCAGCGCGGGCCCAGGACCAGGGCGCGCTCACGGTGGAGCGCATCTTTGGAACGCGCGACTTTGCCGGTGAGTCGTTCGGTCCGATCAAATGGCTGTCCCCGACGGCATACACCGTGGTTGAACCGTCGGCGTTGGGACGCGGGGCCGATATCGTCCGCGTGGACGTCCCTTCCGGAACGCGATCGGTCATGGTCAGCGCGGACTGGTTGCGCCCAGCCGGATCCGACACGCCGCTCGAGATCGAGGATTACGAGTTGAGCGCGGACCGGGCGAGGCTCCTGGTCTTCACCAACTCGGCGCGCGTCTGGCGGGCGAACACCCGCGGCGACTTCTGGGTGCTCGACCTGGCGAGCCACGCGCTCCGCCAGCTCGGAGGCCGGGATGCGAAACCCTCCACGTTGCAGTTTGCCAAGTTCTCGCCGGACGGGCGGCGGGTGGCGTACCTCCGCGAGCACGATCTCTACGTCGAGTCGCTGGCCGATGGTTCCATCGTGGCGCTCACCTCCGACGGATCCGAGACCATCATCAACGGCACATTCGACTGGGTCTACGAAGAGGAACTCGGCCTGCGCGACGGGTTCCGCTGGAGCCCGGACGGCGCACGGATCGCCTACTGGCAACTGGATGCGTCCGGCGTGCGGGACTTCCTTCTGATCAACAACACCGATTCACTCTACTCGTTCACCATTCCCGTCCAGTATCCCAAGGCGGGTACCACCAACTCGGCGGCGCGCATCGGGGTGGTGAGTGCCGGCGGGGGGCCAACCACCTGGATGCAGGTACCCGGTGATCCGCGCAACAACTATCTGGCGAGGATGGATTGGGCGGCGAACACCACGGAGCTCATCGTCCAGCAGCTCAATCGCCGCCAGAACCAGAACACGTTCTGGGTGGCGAATGCTTCCACGGGCGCCGTGCGCACGCTGTTCGTCGAACGCGATAGCGCCTGGATCGACATTTACGACGACCACACCGGCTGGGGGCCGGGGCCGTCGCTGCACTGGCTGCCTGACAAGTCGGCCTTCATCTACCTCGCGGAGCGGGACGGCTGGCGGCATGCCTGGCTGGTGTCGCGCAATGGATCGACGCGACTCATTACGAAAGGGAACTACGACGCCATGCGCATCGGGTACATCGACCTCAAGGGAGGCTGGCTCTACTTCGCGGCCTCACCTGACGATGCCACGCGCCTCGCGCTCTGGCGCACGCGACTGAATGGGACGGGTCAGGCCGAGCGCCTTACACCGGCAGAGGCTCGTGGCGTTCATACCTACGACATCGGTCCGGATGCCCGTTATGCGATCCATTACTCCTCGTCCTGGGCTACACCCCGGACGGTGGAACTTGTCGAGCTGCCGTCACACAAGGTGGTCCGGACGATGGTTGCCAACGACCGGCTCAAGGGCGTGCTTGCCGGCGTCAGGCAGGGGGACATCGAGTTCTTCCAGACCGATATTGGCGATGGCGTCAAGCTCGACTCATGGCTGATGAAACCGCCCGACTTCGATCCTTCCCGGAGGTACCCCATCCTGTTCTATGTCTATGGAGAGCCATGGAACCAGACGGTGATGGACTCGTACGGCGGCAACCGGTGGCTCTGGCATCTCATGCTGACGCAACAGGGATACATCGTGGCCAGCGTCGATAATCGCGGCACGCCGGGCCCGCGGGGACGTGCCTGGCGAAAAGCGCTGTTGAACCAGCTCGGCTCCCTCCGGGTGCACGATCAGACGACGGCAGCGCGGATCATCGCGCGACGGCCGTACGTCGATTCCACGCGCATCGGCGTCTGGGGCTGGAGTGGTGGGGGGTCGTCCACGCTTCTGCTGATGTTTCGTTCGCCGGATGTCTACAAGGTCGGCATGTCGGTCGCGCCGGTGGCGGACGTGCACAATTACGACACGATCTACCAGGAGCGGTACGTCGGCCTTCCCTCGACCGATTCGGCGGCCTACCACGACGCTTCGGCGATCAACTTCGTGAAGGGGCTGAGGGGCGACCTGCTGTTGGTGCACGGCACGGGGGATGACAACGTGCACTACCAGGGCACCGAGCAACTGATCAACGCGCTGATCGCAGCGGGGAAGCCATTCACGATGATGGCGTATCCGAACCGCACCCACGGCATCAACGAAGGGCCCGGGACGACGGTGCACCTGTACAACCTGCTGACTCGCTACCTGAAGGAACACCTCACGCCTGGCATGGTTCAGTAGCACGAAC
>DAIUET010000106.1:5539-10110 GCA_036845045.1 Gemmatimonadaceae bacterium
GCCCAGTTGAAAAGCGGGTCCGTGGGAGGCCACTGGTGTCCCGCGCCATCCTCGATGGCGAGCGACCAGAGTCCACCAGACGCGCGGTGCTTCTCGAACACGGTCGTGCTGGCTGCTGCAATCCCAGCCAGGTCCGACTCCCCGAAAACCATGTAGACCGGTACGGACGGGCCGGGTGAACCCTGATCGTAGCAGGGCTCGACGCCGCTGCCGGCCAGCGGCATAACGCCAACGACGTGGTCGGCGGCCTGCACCGCGAGCTGATATGCCATACAGCCGCCTCGCGAGTGGCCCAGGATCAGGAGTGGGGCATCGGCCAGCTCGGCGCGGCCGGCCCGGTTGCCGACATCCTCCAGAGCGATCCGGATATCACTGTACAGGGAATACGGTGTCGGCGGCGTTACGGTCCCGATGACTGCAAAGCCGTGAGCACGCCCGAATGCAATGAGGTGTTGTCGATGCTCTCCCGCCAATCCCGTGGGCATCGGCGTGCTGTTGTAGAATTCCAGGTCTCCCCGGATCATCGGCCGGGCATCGAGAGAGCCTCCGTACAGAAAGACAAACACGCCGCGGATGGTCGGGACGCCGAAGGGAAGCCAGGTGGTGAAGAGGCCGGATTCCAGGAGAGTGTTGAGCCGTCTCAGCAGCAGCGTCTGGGCGTTGCTCCCAGAGGTCAGAACGATCGCACGCTCGAAGGGATCGAATCCCGCTGCCGCAACGCGGACCGTCACTGCGCCTAACGGCAGGCCAGTGAACGAGAAATACCCGTTCGACTCGGTAGTCATACTCTGCGACCCTGCCGTGACCACTGCGCCGGCAATGCGAGTTCCGTCATTCTCATCCAGAACAGTTCCACTCAATGAGGCCGGCAGAACTCCGCCACCTCCACCAGGTGGTGGGGGTGGAGGTTCGACCACGTCAGCCCCCCCTCCGCCCCCGCAAGCGGCAGCGGACATCTGAAGAACGGCGTAGACCAAGCCAAGGCAGCGTGCGCGTCTACGATTCGAGTCGGTTCTCATTGCGCTCCTGGGGTGTTTTTGCGGACTCGCGTTCTGGTTCTGGAGCCGAGGCGCCATTGCGCAGGGCGCCGGCGGGGGAGCGAGAGACGAGCGTCGCACACCCCATGTAGCGGAAATCCCGGTCCAACCGGCTCAAATCGCCGGAGGCGTCCTTGAAAGCCGCATCGGCCGGGCGTAACTCTCGGATGGTCCACTTCCTCCCATCGCCTTGCGACTTCCCGCAGACGTTCTGGCGGTTCCAGGCGACATCACCCAACTCCTTCGCCGGTGGTCTGAGGGTGATGCCGAGGCGCTCGGCGCGCTCGTCCCCCTCGTCTACGAGCGGATGCGGCTACTCGCGCATCACCGGCTCAGCGGTGATCCCAACGCCTCGCTGAACACAACCGCCCTGGTGCACGAGGCGTATCTCAGGCTGGTCGACACGCCGCAGCCGAACCTGCGCGATCGCGGGCACTTCCTCGGGCTCGCGTCCCGCGTTATGCGCCACCTGCTCGTCGATCACGCACGCGCGCGCAAAGCCGGGAAGCGGGGTCTCGGGATCATGGCCGTCGAACTCGATGAGACCCTCTGGGTCACCGACGACGCACTCGAGCCCATTACGGAACTCGACGAGGCGCTCAGGCGACTGGAGATGATCGACGAACGCCGCAGCCGAATCCTCGAGCAGCGCTATTTCGGCGGGTTGACGCTGGAGGAGACCGCGCAGGCACTTGGTGTTTCCCTGGCGACCGCGAAGCGCGAGCTGCGATCGGCGCGGGCGTGGCTGGCGGCGGAATTGCACGCTGATTCCCGGCGAGGCTGACCATGGAATCGCGGCGCTGGAGCGAAGTCGTGACCAAGTTCGACGAGCTTGTTGAACTCGAACCTGTCACGCGGGCACAGCGGCTATCCGAGATCGCCAGGTCCGATCCCGAGTTGCGGCGCAGCATTGAGGACCTTCTCACCGCGGACGCGCAGGCCGAAGCCCGACTCGCGCGAATCGATCAGGCGCTCATGCCGTCACTCGCTGCGAGGGGTGAGGACGTGCGCGATGCGGATCCGCTGAAACTGGTCGGACGCACCGTTTCGCATTTCCGTGTCGTCGAACCGCTGGCGTACGGTGGCATGGGGGTCGTCTATCGGGCCGAAGACACGCAACTCCACCGAGCGATTGCCCTCAAGTTCCCCCTGCCGGCACACCACTTCGACCGGAGCGGCAGGGAGCGATTCCTCTGGGAAGCTCGCGTGGCTGCGGCACTCGACCATCCGAACCTGTGCCCCATCCACGAGGTTGGAGAAACGGATGACGGTCATCTGTTCTATGCGATGCCGCTTTACGCTGGCGAGACGCTGAAGGAGCGACTCGCGCGCGAAGGGGCATTGCCCGTCACCGATGCAATCCACATCGCCAGGCAGATCGCCGCCGGCCTTGGCGCGGCGCACAAGGCGGGGATCGTGCATCGCGACCTCAAGCCCGGGAATGTGATGCTCCTCCGGGACGGAGCGCTGAAGATTCTGGACTTCGGCCTGGCGAAGGGAAGTGACCTGAGTGTCACGGATCCCAGGGCGACTCTGGGCACTGTCTCGTACATGGCACCCGAGCAGGTGCAGGGCCACGCCGTCGATGTTCGCGCCGACCTGTGGGCACTCGGCGTCGTGCTCCACGAAATGCTGACGGGGCAGCGTCCATTCCACGGTGAGCAGGCAATTACCGTGGCGCACGCGATCGTTCACAACGAGCCGGATCCTCCATCGGCGTTGCGCGCCGGTATCCCGAAAAATGCGGATGCGCTGGTTCGAACGCTTCTGCGCAAGGATCCGGGCGACCGATTCGCGACAGCCGAAGAGGTGACGGGGGCGCTCGACGCGATCGATCCTCGGCGGCATCAACCGTCAGGCCCCGACGTTGCCAGATCAAAGGTGGCGGCGCCATCGGTGCCGGCGAAACGGTCCCGTCGTTCCGTCACCTGGCGACGAGCCGCGTTCGGTGGCGCGCTTGGTGTCGGAGTGCTCGCGGTGCTCCTCGGTGGATTCACCGTCTCTCGCGCGCTAGGCATTGGACCCGCGGCGTCCCTGTTCACGGCAGGCAAACTCAGCCCGTCGGATTCGCTCCTCGTAGCCGAATTCGTCGTCCGAGGTGCGGATTCGTCGCTGGGAAGCACCATCGCCGATCTGGTGCGAACGGACCTGAGGCAGTCGAACGTAGTCACCGTGGTATCGGACGGTACCATCCGCGCCGCGCTCGAACGTATGCGACGTCCCGCCGGCGCGCCCCTGGTAAGCGGCATCGCCCGCGAGCTGGCGCAACGTGAAGGGTTCACGGCTATCGTCGAGGGGGAGTTCCAGGCACTTGGCAGCGGCTACCTCATCACCGTTCGACTTGTATCGGCGGAAGGAAATCAGCTGGCCTCGTTCGCAGAGACGGCTTCCCTGGACGAGTTGCTCCCAACCATCGGCCAGCTCACGCGTAGCCTGCGCCGCCGCATCGGTGAGTCGCTCGCGCACGTCCGCGCCAGCCCCCCGCTCCCACGGGTGACCTCACACTCGATAGCAGCGCTGCGCAAGTACGACGAAGGCAGACGAGCGCTCGGCCATAACTATGATCTCGCCGTGCAGCTGCTCAACGAGGCGGTGACACTCGACAGCACGTTCGCCATGGCCTGGTTAATGCTGAGCGTGGCGTATCGCGACGGGAACTATCCGCGGGACAACTGGGACCACGCCGTGGAGCGTGCCTTCCGCTACCGTGAGCGGTTGCCCGAACGGGAGCGTTACCACGTCGAGGGCATGTACTTTCGATCGGGACCCTCGCGAGACCGCGTGCGCGCCGCGCAGGTGTACGAGAAGGGCCTGCAAATGGACACGGGATCATTCGCCAACAACCTCGGGCTCGTGTACCAATCGCGGCGCGAATACGCGCGCGCCGAGTCGCTGTTCCGATGGTACTTCGACCGTGGCAGCAATTCCCAGGTGGCGTACGAGAATCTCTCCAACGCGCTCTACTTCCAGGGAAAGCGGGAAGAGTCCGAATCGGTTGCGGCGGAGACGGCGCGCCGCTTTGTGAACGACAAACGATGGGCGCGCGCGGCGTGGTACCTGTACAATCGCGGACAGTTGGACTCGGCGCAGCACGCGCTGGAGCGGTGGCGTGCTGAGGGAGACGCAACTCAGCAGAGGTTCGCGTGGCGCACGCTCGCGGATCTTCACCTGGTGCGGGGCCGTCTGGGCGACGCGGAGCGAGCACGCTACCAGGCGGGAGAGACCAATCTGACGCGTGGCGTGAGCCGTGACTCGGTGGCCGAAACTCTGTGGCTTGCGTCACTCGACATCTGGCACCGCGAACAACAGGAGCGCGGGCTCGGCAGGGTCGAGCGCATCCTTTCCCAAACCCCGCTGCGCTCATTGCCACCCGTGAGTGCACTGGAGTCTGAGCCTTACTATCTGCTGGTCGCCCGCGTGTACGCCCAGGCACAGCGACCCGATCGCGCACGCCGGATGCTTGCGAAGTTCCACGCTGATATTCGCGACTCCGCGCTCAAGCGCGTCAGCGACCCCGCTGTTCACGGCGTGCTT
>DAIUET010000107.1:0-10086 GCA_036845045.1 Gemmatimonadaceae bacterium
GGCGCGTCCGACATCCACCACCGGCTCTGGGGTAATTGCGGATCGCGCTCGTTCCAGCTGTCATCCTGCACTGCGCGCGCCTTCGGCCCCACCGCGGTCGGGGCGTCGCGAAAGGAACCACCGCGCACAGCGGGCCGGCCACTGTCGACGGTGACCCACTCCGCCGCATTCCCGAACAGGTCATGCAATCCGAGTGCATCGGACGGCCGGTCGGCGACAGGGTGGGTCGTTCCACCGGCGCTGCCCGCGTGCCAGGCCAGCTCCGTCACGTCCTTTCCCGCCGCCGCTGCGAGGGCCACGCGTTCCCACTCCGATTCCGTTGGCAGACGATACCGCTTTCCGGTCCGCGCCGACAACCACGTACAGAAGGCCCGGGCCGCCGTATACGCCACGCTGATGACCGGGAACCCGGCATGACCCCATCCGTAATCCGGCGCGCCGTATGGTCGCGTGGGACGGGCCACAGCGTCCGCCGTCGTCGGCCGCTCGGCGGAGTCAGGCCGGGACAGGGCGAAGGCGTCGTACAGGTCCCACGTCACTTCCGTCTTCCCGATCCAGATTGCTGTGCCCGGCACCTTGATCATTTCGAACCGGACCAGTGTGCCGGGGACGGAATCGGTGTAAATCTCCTGCGCGGGCGCGATGCGCGGTGACGTCAGGCAGCAGGCAACGAACACCGCGCCGATGATTGAGGACGACAATGACCCTCTCACGCGCGTACAGGATTCTCCTCGGCGTCTCACCGCTTTTCCTGGCCCCCGCCGTCGATGCGCAGGTGCGCCGCGAATTCACCGCGGTTCACATGGGTGTGCCGGTCAGAATGGTGCTGCATGCCTCGTCGGAAAACGTTGCGCGTGACGCTGCGCGCGCGGCATTCGCGCGGATCGCGGAGCTGGATGAAAAAATGAGCGATTACCGCCCGCGCAGCGAGGTGCGCGTGCTTGCCGATCACCCCGGCGACTGGCAATCCGTGAGCCCGGAGTTGTTCACAGTCCTGGCCCGTGCCGAGGAAGTCTCGCGGCACAGCGGCGGCACGTTCGACGTCACCATTGGTCCCCTCGTGCAACTCTGGCGCGAGGCGAGGCGTTCCGGCCGGTTGCCCGACGCGGATCAACTCTCGCGCGCTCGATCGCGCTCGGGCGCGCCGCTGCTGGAAGTGGACACGCTGCGCGGGCTGGTACGGCTCTGGACACACGGCATGCGGCTCGACCTGGGCGGCATCGCCAAGGGCTACATCCTGCAGGAAGCGCTCAATGTCCTGCGCTCGCGTGGCGTCCGCTCGGCGATGGTGGAAGCAGGCGGCGACATCGTCGTGGGTGATGCGCCGCCCGGGCAGGCGGGCTGGTCGGTCTTTGTTGCCGGCGCCGACACGGCGACGCTGCGGCGCGCCCAGGCGCTGTCGAATGCCGCCGTCGCCACATCGGGAGGCTCCGAGCAGTACGTGGAGATCGGTGGCGTCCGCTATTCCCACGTCATCGATCCGCGCACAGGTCTCGGCACGACGAGCCGGTACATCGTGACCGTGATCGCCGAGGATGCGGCACTTGCCGACGCAGCCGCGACCGCATTGAGCGTACTCGGTCCTGACCGGGCCTCGACCCTGCGACGGAAATTTCCGGAGGCGCTGGTGTCGTTCCGCGTCCTGCCTGACGCGACTCGCTAGGCACGAGGCGCTACCGCGGCACCAGCGCGATGGCGCGCAGCGGCCCGCCGGAACCGCCCTCGATCTTCATGGGGAGGGCGACGAGGATGGCGCCGGTCGCCGGCAGGCGATCGAGGTTCGTGAGGTTCTCGAAGCCGGGGACGTCCGCGGCGGCCGCGATGCGGTGCACCATGAAATCAGCCGACGCGCCGCCATCGATCGAGGCGACGTCCGCGCCCAGCGCCGCGATCCGCCGCTCCTCCACCAGCAGGCGAGCGGCGTCGGATCCGAAGCTCGGGAAGCGCAGCTTCGACGCGTCCCCGGCTGTGCTGTCGCCCAGGTAGGCGAGGCGGTCCGGCCAGTGCCGGCTCCATCCGGTGCGCAGGAGCACGATGGTCCCCTCGCCGATCCGGCCGTGCGCCTGCTCGAACGCGGCGACGTCCTCCGGCGTCAGCAGGTAATCCCGGTTGCTGTCGGCCTTCGCGCTCACGTCGATCACGACCACCGGCGCCACCAGCCGGCTGAGCGGGATCGCTTCAGCAGCCGTTTTTCCCTCGCCGAAGTGAATCGGTGCGTCGAGATGAGTGCCGCCGTGTTCAGGCGTGCTGAGCGCAAACGCCGAGTAGAAATATCCGCCCGGCGTCGGTCCCCACGAGAGCTGATCATGACGGAACGTCGTCGGTGAGGTCGGCCAGTAGAGGGTGCGGGCGTTGAACGGGTGCGTGAGGTCGACGAGGTCCACGCGTGACAGGTCCACCGGGGGCGCACTGCTGTCCTGCGGTCGCGCGCAGGCGATGGCGGAGAGTGCGAGCACGATCAGGGGTCGCATCGAGTCCTCCTGTGCCGGAGAGCGCAAATCTACGCGCGTCCCGCTCGCCCGTCGCGGCCGATGTCCTACGCGAGCGCCGCCTGGGCGGCCGCCAGCCGCGCGATCGGAACGCGGAACGGCGAGCAGGACACGTAGTCCAGTCCCGCGGAATGGCAGAACGCGATGGAGCGTGGCTCGCCACCGTGCTCCCCGCAGATCCCCGTCTTGAGTGCGGGACGCGTCTTCCGCCCGTCGGTGACGGCCATGCTGATCAGCTTCCCCACGCCGGTGACGTCGAGTACCTGGAAGGGGTCGTCGGGCAGGATGCCGCGCTCCACATAACCCGGCAGGAACCGTCCCGCATCGTCGCGGCTCAGGCCTAACGTGGTCTGCGTCAGATCGTTCGTGCCGAACGAGAAGAACGCGGCGGCACTGGCGATTTCCCCGGCGGTCAGCGCGGCACGAGGCAACTCGATCATGGTGCCGATCTCGTACGGCACGGGACCAAGGGCGCCGAACACCTGTCGCGCGCACTCCTCGAGGATTGTCTGCTGGTGCGTGAACTCCTTCAGCGTGGCCACCAGGGGGACCATCACCTCGACGTGCACGTCGATGCCCCGCTTGCTGGCGCGCACCGCCGCCTCGAAAATGGCGCGACCCTGCATCTCCGTGATTTCCGGGTACGTGATCCCCAGCCGGCACCCGCGGTGTCCGAGCATGGGGTTTGTTTCCCGAAGGTTCTCAACGCTACGTGCCTGTTCTGCCCTAGGAAGGTGCAGCTCGCGCGCCAGGAGCTTGGATTCCTCGCCACCGTGGGGGAGAAACTCGTGCAACGGCGGATCCAGCAGCCGGATGTTGACCGGGTACCCGTTCATCGCCTCGAAAATCGCCTCGAAGTCGGCGCGCTGCATCGGCAGCAGCTTCGCCAGCGCGCGCCGCCGTCCGCCTTCATCACGCGCCACGATCATCTCGCGCATCGCGTGAATCCGGTCGCCCTCGAAGAACATGTGTTCCGTGCGACAGAGGCCGATGCCCTCCGCGCCGAACCCCCGTGCCTGACGAGCATCCCGCGGCGTGTCGGCATTGGCGCGCACCTTGAGCCGCCGGGTCTCGTCCGCCCAGCCTAACACCTGTGAGAACGCCTGGTAGACCGGGGCGCTGGCCGCCGCCATCTGTCCCTGCGTGACCCGCACGACCTCGGACGGGACGGTAGGCAGGTCCCCCAGAAAGACGCGGCCACTGGCGCCATCGAGCGTGATCCAGTCTCCCTCGTCCACCCGGGTGCCGTTCGCCTGGAAGTGCCGTTTCTCCGCGTCGACGGTAATGTCTCGCGCTCCAACAATGGCGCACTTGCCCATGCCGCGCGCCACCACCGCGGCGTGGCTTGTCATGCCGCCGCGCGTCGTCAGGATTGCGCGCGCCGCCACCATTCCGTGGAAGTCCTCCGGTGTCGTCTCTTCGCGCACCAGGATCACGGCGTCCCCGGTCGCGGCGCGTGACACGGCTTCGTCGGCGTCGAAGACCGCCACCCCGCTCGCCGCTCCGGGGGAGGCCGGCAAACCGGTCACCAGGGGCGTGGCTCTGGCACCGGGATCGATCACCGGGTGAAGCAACTGATCGAGGTGGTCCGCGTTCACGCGCTGCACCGCTTCGGCGCTGCTGATCAGTCCCTCATCGACCATGTCCCTCGCGATCCGCACCGAGGCGGCCGCGGTCCGCTTGCCGGTCCGCGTCTGCAGCAGGAACAGCTTCCCGCGCTCGACGGTGAACTCCAGGTCCTGCATGTCGCGGTAATGCCGCTCGAGCCGTTCCTGCACGGCCAGCAGCTCGGCGTAGGCGCCGGGCAGCCGTCTCGCCATTTCGTCGATGTGTAGCGGGGTGCGAATGCCGGCCACGACATCCTCGCCCTGCGCGTTCACGAGGAACTCGCCGTAGAAGCGGCGCTCGCCGGTGGACGGGTCCCGCGTGAAGGCGACGCCAGTGCCCGAATCGTCCCCCATGTTGCCGAACACCATCGCCACGATGTTCACGCCGGTTCCCAGGTCGTCGGGGATCCCGTTCACCTTGCGGTAGTCGACGGCCTTCTTGAGCGTCCAGGATCGCCACACGGCCTCGATGGCTCCCCAGAGTTGCGCCGCCGGATCCATCGGGAAATCGGTCCCGGTCACGCTGCGGACGAGCGCCTTGTACTCGGCAGTCAGGGATCGCAGCGCCGACTCGGAGAGCTCACTATCCGTTTCCACGCGACCGAGCAGGCGTTTCGCGGTCAGGAGGGACTCGAAGCTCGACGAGGGGACGTTGAGCACGACGTCACCGTACATCTGGAGGAACCGGCGGTACGCATCCCAGGCAAACCGTCCGTTCCCGCTCAACGCCGCCAGACCTTCGACCGTCGCGTCGTTGAGGCCGAGGTTGAGGACCGTCTCCATCATTCCCGGCATGGAGATCGCGGCACCGCTGCGGACGGAAACAAGCAGGGGATCCGCCGGATCTCCGAGGCGCTTGCCGGTCGTTTCCTCGAGCTGCTTCAGGTGCTCCGCGACCTCCTGTCGGAGCGCCGCCGGCACACCGCCCGTTGCGAGGTACGCCAGGCAGGCACTGCAGGCGATGGTGAAGCCTGGTGGGACGGGCACGCCGAGGTTCGTCATCTCGGCCAGGTTGGCCCCCTTGGAGCCCAGCACGCTCTTCATCTCGCGCGTGCCGTCCGCGCGTCCGTTACCGAAGAAGTAGACGAGTCTCGGTGTTGGCATGCCTGATCTGGCTGGGGTGCTCGATGGTACAAGCTGCCACCAGTGGCAGGCTATATGCCACTGCGATTCTCGATTACGGTCTTGTGATCGCGCGCTTCCGCGGGTCAGCGCCTGAGCCAGATCGCAACGAACTGCACACGAACGGCGCTCCCCGACAGCCTGAACGGTCCCGCATCAGCCCTTCCGTTTTCGAAGGCTGCCCTCGGCCGCGACGATGCACCGCACATGGCGCGGGGGGGCCAGCGTGACGACAGAGTTTTCGTCGGCTCGTTTCGGTCCATGGGCGGACCATATATCTCCACGGCCTCGATGTCCTCGATGGCAAAATCCTTGATGCTCGCTCCGGGACGCGGAATGCCATCAACGAAAAGGCACGCGTTCTCCCATCCTTCTATGCCCGGATAGAACCCCGCCTTCATGACCTGGGGAACGGCAAAGAGCGACGCGTCGAGCCCCGTTACTGGCGTGCCTTTCAGTTCCTCGCGCGAAATCATGGCCGAGGTCGTGCCCTTCCAGTGGAGGCGCTGGTCCATCTCACGATAGAGCTGTTCCATGTGGGCATCGCGGCTCAGGATGCCACGCTCGACGACGAGGTCGAGCTGAGTAGCCCCGGTTTGCGGAACCACGATCGATATGTTCCGCGACTCGAACTGCGCGTGGCGGACCCGAACGATGTAGGAACCGGGCTTCAACGTCGGGAAATTGAAGGCGCCGTCGCTCCCGGTGGTGTCGCTCACTCGACCACCGAGCACCTCGACGCGGGCCTGGACAACGGGGAGCAGCGAGTCTTTCGCAATGACAGATCCGAACAAGCCACTCCGGCGGGCAGTCACCTCAACGCCCGCCAGTGTCGTCGCCAGACGTTCCAGAATGATCTCGACGTCGACGACTCCGCCGGGGACCTGCACCGTGCGCTCGTCAGGCCGATACCCGACGAACGCCACACGCATGGCCCGCGCCCCGGGCGTGACGCCGAGGAAACTGAATCGGCCGTTGCGGTCCGTGCGCACTTGCCGGTTCGACGCGGTGGGATCGAGAGTCACGAGCGCGTACTCCATCGGCCGGCCCGTTTCGTTCCGCACAATGCCGCGGACGGTGCCCGCGCTGTCCTGCGCCAGGGCGACGTACGGAAACATCGCGAGCGCCCATCCAACCACGCGTAACCGCATAGGTGCTCCAGGGAGCGGACGCGGCTGCTACACGCGGCGTCCCTGAATGGTCCCGCCTGTCTTACCCCGCGGCTACGAGGTGCAGTTTGTCAGCGTTCGACGGGGGTGCCGTCGGGTACTCCCCCGAGAAACAGGCGTGACAGAATCCTTCGGGGCCGCCCGGGACGGCCGCCAGCATCCCTTCGAGTGACAGGTAGCCGAGCGAGTCGACACCAATCCGCTTCGCGATCTCGGGAACGGTAAAGTTGGCCGCGATCAGTTCCTCGCGTCGCGGCGTGTCGATGCCGTAGTAACACGGCCCGGTGATGGGCGGCGAAGAGACGCGCATGTGGACCTCGCGCGCACCCGCGGCGCGGATGAGTGCGACCAGGCCGCGCGTCGTCGTGCCGCGCACGATGGAGTCGTCGACCATCACGACGCTCTTGCCGGCAAGCACTTCGCGCACCGGGTTGTACTTCACCTTCACCTTCGCGTCCCGATCACCCTGCGAAGGCTGGATGAAGGTGCGTCCGACGTAGTGGTTGCGGATGAGTGCCATCTCGAGCCGGAGGCCCGATTCCTCCGCATAACCCACCGCGGCCGAGTTGGACGAGTCGGGGACTGAGAAAACCAGATCGGCGCCCGGTGTGGGTTGCTCCCTGGCGAGCTGGCGACCGAGGGCGCGACGTGCCCGGTCGACGGAACCGCCGAAGACGTAGCTGTCCGGGCGCGCGAAGTACACGTGCTCGAATACGCACCGCTTGAGGGGCAGGGTGGGCATCTGGAGCGTGCGCATCCCCTCGCGGTCGATGGCGATGATCTCCCCCGGCTTCACTTCGCGTACGACGGTGGCGCCAACGATGTCGAGTGCGCAGGTCTCGGACGCGAATACCCAGGCATCGCCGAGCCGGCCCATCGTGAGCGGACGCCACCCGCGCGGATCGCGGGCGGCCATGAGGGTCTGTCCCACCACGACCACGAGGCTGGACGCTCCTTCGACGCGCGCCAGGGCATCGGCCAGCCGGTGCTCCGGCTTCGTGGAGGACGACCGCGCCATCAGGTGGACGATGACCTCGGAATCCATCGTCGACGAGAAGATCGAGCCCCGGTCCTCGAGGTCGCGCCGCAACTCGACGGCGTTCACCAGGTTCCCGTTATGTGCCAGCGCGATGTGGCCGTCGCGAAAACGCGCCAGCACCGGCTGGGCGTTCTCCAGTGTCGACGAACCGGCGGTGCTGTATCGCGTGTGCCCGATGGCGACGGAACCGTGCAGGGTCGCGACGTCAGCGGCTGCGAATCCCTCCGATACCAGTCCCATCTTGCGCACGCTGCGCGCGACGCCATCGGGGCCGACGGCGACAATGCCCGCCGACTCCTGGCCCCGGTGCTGGAGCGAGTACAGTCCAAGGTGCGTCAGCGCAGCCGCGCGTTGATGACCCCAGACTCCGAAAATACCACACATGCTGCTGCTCCTGATTCAGGCGTTAGAGTCGAGGACTGAGGTTCACGAAACTGAAGCCTCGAGCCTCGAGCCTGTCGTCTCGTCCATTGACGTTGCAACCTTCGACATCATCACCGGAATCGCGCCATGATACGCCGCGACCAGCCGCGAAATCGGTGACTCGAAACGTTGCGTTCCCACGGTCACGTCCAACGTACCCCCGGCCTCCCCGACCTTCCCGATCTCCGTGGCCGGTACCCCGTGCCGGCTGGCGATCGCGAGGACCGCCGCCCGATCGGGCGTGGAAACGACCACGCGCCCCTGCGCCTCGCCGAACAGCAACGCCCGGATGGGGAGTCCTTTCCAGCGAGTCAGGTCCACCGCCGCGCCGCGGGCGGAGTCCTCGTTCATCATGCAGCACTCGGCCAGCGCCACCGCCAGCCCACCGTCGCTGCAGTCGTGCGCCGACGCCACCGTTCCGTCGGCCATCGCGTCGAGGAGCGCTTCGATGAGGCGCGCTTCGGCCGGCAGGTCGCACGCGGGCGTCTGCCCGGCGACGACACCGTGAATCCAGCGCAGATACTCGCTCGCGCCCAGTTCACCCGTGTTCTCGCCAAGAAGGATAATCGAATCGCCCGCCGTCCTGAAGACGGCCGTGGTCGCCAGTTCCACGTCGTTCAGCAGTCCCACCATGCCGATCATGGGCGTGGGATACACCGCACCCGCGGGACTCTCGTTGTAGAAGGAGACATTGCCGCCCGTCACCGGCGTGCCTAACGCTTGACACGCCTCGCCCATCCCCGCTACCGCTTCGCGGAACTGGAAGAACACCTCCGGACGGCGCGGATTCCCGAAATTGAGGCAGTTGGTGATCGCCATCGGCCGCCCACCCGCGCAGGCGACGTTGCGGGCCGCCTCGGCGACCGCGATGCGGCCGCCCATCCGCGGGTCGAGGTAGACGTACCGCCCGTTACAGTCGGTCTTGAGCGCGAGGGCGCGTTTCGTGCCGCGCAACATCACCACCGCCGCATCGGCGGGACCAGGGCCCACGACCGTGCTGGCCCGGACGGTGCTGTCATACTGCCTGACGATCCACGTCTTGCTGGCGATGGTGGGCGACGCGAGGAGCCGTTCGAGCGTCCACATCGGATCTCTTTCCTCGGGGCGCTCGGCGATCGTGTCGACATCCCGTTCCCGAAGCGCGCGAATGACGTCGCTCTCCTTCGCCTCGGGTGTATACACGGGGCAATCGGTGACCAGCCGCGAGCCGGGGAACTCGGCCACGACCCGATCGCCTTCCTTCACCCGGTACACCGGCTCGGCGATGACCTGCCCGATGACTTCGGCGCTCAGGTCCCACTTGGCGAGAATGTCTCGGACCTGCGCTTCGCGGCCCTTCAGGGCCACCACGAGCATCCGTTCCTGCGACTCGCTGAGGAGGATTTCGTACGGTGTCATGCCCTCTTCACGCAGCGGCATGCGCGTGACGTCGATCTCGACGCCGACGTCACCGCGCGCCGCCATTTCCGCGGAGGAACTCGTCAGGCCGGCCGCGCCCATGTCCTGGATCGCGACGATGTGGCCGCTCCGGATCAGCTCCAGGGATGCTTCGAGCAGCAGCTTCTCGGTGAAGGGGTCGCCCACCTGAACGCGCGGCCGCTTGGCGTCGCTCTCGTGCGACAGGTCCTCCGAGGCGAACGAGGCGCCGTGGATGCCGTCCCGTCCGGTGCGTGCGCCCACGGCGATGATCGGATTTCCCACCCCACTGGCCACGGCGCGGATCAGTTCCTCCTCGCGCATGACGCCCACGCACATCGCGTTGACCAGCGGATTGCCGGCATACGCGTCATCGAACACCACGTCGCCGGCGACCGTCGGAACGCCCATGCAGTTCCCGTAGTCGCCAATGCCCTTCACGACGCCGGAGACCAGCCACCGCGTGCGAGGGTGATCGAGCTCGCCGAATCGCAGGGAATTCAGCAGGGCGATGGGTCGAGCCCCCATGGTGAAGACGTCGCGCAGGATCCCGCCCACACCCGTGGCAGCTCCCTGGTAGGGCTCGACCGCCGACGGGTGATTGTGCGACTCGATCTTGAACGCGACGGCAAGGCCGTCGCCGACCGCAATCACGCCAGCATTTTCCCCCGGACCCTGGAGGACATGGGTGCCCGTCGTGGGCATTGTCTTCAGGACGGGTCGCGAGTGCTTGTACGAACAGTGTTCGCTCCAGAGGGCGCTGACGATACCGAGCTCGGTAAACGTCGGCGTGCGCCCCAGCATGGCCACCAGGCGCTCGT
>DAIUET010000108.1:0-3312 GCA_036845045.1 Gemmatimonadaceae bacterium
CCTCCGCACCTAACGCGGCCGTGGCGCGTTCGTCCGCATCGAGCACCAGCACCCACGGGTGGCTGGCGCGGGCGATGGCGGCGTTCCGCTGCGCGCCGATGGAACGGAACGGATGGCTGAACACCGTAGCCCCCGCCGCTTGCGCCCGCTCCACGGTGTCGTCCGTCGAGTCGTTCTCCACGACGAGGACCTCCTCGGCCCAGGACACGCTGCGCACGCAGGCGTCGATCTGGCTTCCTTCGTTATGCGCGGCGATGACCACCGTGACGGGGACGCGCGCGCCACCTGGTGGGGCCGTCATGCCGCCTCCCCGCCGCGGGGGAACTGCAGGGCGTGCAGGCGGTGATAGGTCCCACGGCGTGCCAGAAGGTCTTCGTGGGTTCCCTGCTCCACGACACGACCCTGGTCGAGCACCAGGATCTGCGTGGCATGTGACACGGTCGACAGCCGGTGCGCGATGACGAAGACGGTGCGGCCGCGGAGTAACCGGTCGATGGCTTCCTGGACGAGGCGCTCTGACTCGGTGTCGAGCGCTGACGTCGCCTCGTCGAGGATGAGGATGGGCGGGTCGATCAACAGGGCCCGGGCGATCGCGATGCGCTGGCGCTGGCCGCCCGACAGCCGCGTCCCGCGCTCGCCGAGGACCGTGTTGTAGCCGTCGGGAAGCTGGTTGATGAAGTCGTGCGCGTTGGCGGCCCGCGCGGCCGCAACGATCTGTTCGTCGCTGAACCGGTTTCCGGCGCCGTAGGCGAGGTTGTTGCGCACCGTGTCGTTGAACACCACGGTGTCCTGGCTCACGATCCCCGTCAGGGAGCGCAGGGAACGCAACGAGATCTCGCGCGTGTCCACCCCGTCGAGGCGGATTTCGCCTCGCGTGGGGTCGTAGAATCGCGGGATCAGATCGACGAGCGTGGTCTTCCCGGCGCCGCTCGGCCCCACGATCGCAGTGACGTCGCCGCGGCGGGCCGTGAAGGACACGTTCTCGAGCACGGGAGCCTGTTCATACGCGAACGACACCCGGTCGAACTCGATGCTGTCGGTCAGGCCGGTGACGAGCATCGTCCCGTTGTCGCGCGCGTACTCGGAATCCGCGTCGAGTACCTCGAAGACCCGTTCCGCCGCGGCGAGGGACTGCGCGGCGACGGTTGGCACCTGCGACAGTTGCTTCAGGGGCTGGAGGATGCGCAGGGTCAGTGCCAGAAACGCGATCAGCGTCGTGCCGTCGATCGACCCCGACACCAGCACTTCGCGGGCGCCGAACCAGAGCACGATGACGGCGACCCCCGTGCCAACGGTCTCGGTGATGGGGATGGCGAGTTGCGACAGGCGCGTGACGCGCATCATGCCGCGGGCATACCGGTCGCTCGCCTCGCGGAAGCGCGCGTACTCGTAGTCCTCGCCGCCAAACGACTTCACCAGCCGGATGCCGCTCACCGCTTCCTGCACCACCGCGGTCATGTCACCGAACTGGTTGGACAGCTTCCGGTGGCCGCGTCGCAGGGAACGCAGCACCGGCTGCAGCAGTCCGATGAGCAGCGGCGCGACGACGAGCGTCAGCAGCGCGAGCCGCCACGAGATCGCGAACAGGGTCACCACGCTCGTGATGACCATCGCGCCGCTCTGGATCGACCGCGTCACCGATTCCGTGATGACGGCCTTCGTCTGCTGCGTGTCGTTCAGAACGCGGGCGAGGAGCTGTCCGGTCTTCGTGCGGGTGAAAAAGGGCAGCGGAAGGCGCTGCACATGCCCGTAGATCGCATTGCGAAGGTCACGAGTGACGTACTCCTGCAGCGATGCGCCCAACTGGCTGCTGATCCAGATCAGGAGGTTCTTCAGCACGACCGCGGCCATGATGAGGATCAGCACGTTCCGCAGCGAGCCCGCCCGATCGGCCGGATCGAGAAACGAACCGATGATCCGTTGATGAATGTCGGTGATCAGCCCGATCTGCGGCTGGTCGAACAGCGCGTTGAGGAACGGGATGAGCAGGGTGATGGTGAACACGTCCAGCACCGCCGCCACGAGGTTGCAGGCGATGCTCCCTGCCATCCGCCACCAGTGCGGGCGCAGAAACCTCAACAGTCTCCGATACAGGGAGGTTCGCGGTCCGAGGTCAGAGTTCAGAGGGGTATCGCCCGTCCCCCGCCTCCCGGCCCCGGTCATTTCGGCGTCAGCAGCGCCAGCGGAACGATGACTTCCTCCGGCGTCACGCCGCCATGGAGGAACGATCCGCGATACCGGCTCTGGTACTCCCGCAGCTTCGTCGGGTAGACGAAGAACGTGTCGCCGACGGCGAGCAGCGTGTTGGCGCCGAGTCCGCGGCGGGGGAGCCTGAGCCGGTCGGCATTCGGGAAGAGCAGCGCGTGTTCCGCGCGCTCGGCGCGGAGATCCTCGCCGAACTTGTACCGGAGATTGGCGGTAGCGTCGCGTTTGGCGAAGACCGTGGCCGGCGTCGTGCAGTGAATCGATCCGTGATCGCTCGTGAGGACCACCGTGATCTTCCGCCGCGCCGCCTCACGAAGCAGCGACAGCACCGCCGAGCGCTGGAACCACTGCAGCGTCAATTGTCGCAGCGCGATCTCGTCGCGCGCGACCTCATAGAGAATGGCGCTTTCGCTGCGGCCATGCGTGAGCAGGTCGACGAAATTGAACACGAACGCGGACACGCCTTCGTGGCCGATGGCCGTCTGGACCCTGCGCTCGAGCTCATCGGAATCCGAGGGTGAGGAGATCTTCTCGTACCGCACCGAGGCCGACACCTTGAGCTCGCGCAGCTGCGCGGTCAGGAGGTCGCGCTCGTGTGCGTTGAGCGTTTCGTCGTCCCGTTCCCCCCACCAATCCGGGAATCGTGCCGCGATCTCCCCCGGGAAGAGTCCACTGAACAGCGCATTGCGCGCGTACGGCGTGGCCGTGGGCAGCACCGCGAAGTAGTGCGTCGTTTCCACGTCGAAGAGCCGCGCGATCACCGGTTCGAGCACGCGCCACTGGTCGAGCCGGAGGCAGTCGACGACCACCAGGATGACCGACGGGTTGCTGCGCAGCACCGGCAGGACGAACTCGCCGACGACGTCGATGGAGAGCGGCGGTCGATCCCCCTCCAGCCGCTCGAGCCAGGCCGGGTACTGGTGCTGCATGAAGGCGGCAAACTCCCGGTGCATGTCGGGGACGAGTCCCCGCAGCGACTCGTGCAGCCCGCGCTCGCCGGCCTCCACGAGGTCCAGGTCCCAGCGCACCAGCTCATCGTAGCGGTCGATCCAGCCGCGCCAGTCGAGCACCCGTTCGCGCTCCAGCTCCAGGGCGCGGAACCGCTCG
>DAIUET010000108.1:3322-8217 GCA_036845045.1 Gemmatimonadaceae bacterium
GGCATGAGAGTCGGAAACTCTCCTCCGGGCGGAACCGCCTGACGACGGATATTGGGGCCGTCGAGCAGTTTCGTCACGACCGACAGCACCTGGCGCGGGTTGACCGGCTTCACGAGGTAGTCGCTCACCTCCGCGCCTAACGCCTCCCGCAGGGTGGCGTCGTTCTCGCTCTTGGTGACCATGACGACCGGCAGCAGCGGCGCGATCTCCCGCACCTCGCGATAGGCGTCGAGGCCGCGTTTCCCGGGCATCTGTTCGTCGAGCAGGAGCACGTCGTACGACCGCCGCCGCAGCATCTCCACGGCGTCGTCCGCGTTCGTGGCCATGGCCACGTCGTATCCCTTGTCGGCGAGGAAGAGTCGGTGCGGTTCGAGCAGGTCAGCCTCGTCATCAACCCACAACACCGACCTGGGCGGCTGCCCGTGCTTCGCGGGAAGCGGCATGAACCGAATGTAGTTGCGCCCGCTGCGTTTGCCGAGTGCCGACGCGCGCCTAGATTCTGCGTCGTGCCCCCATCGCCGTCATCGCCACCGTTCGCCCTCGCTGCGCCGGGCTTCCCGCTCCGCTCGCTCGCCGCGCTGGCCGCGCGATCGGCGCTCGGAGGACCGAGGGAAGTGCTCCTGGCCGCGATGCAGGCGGCGCGCATGATCGAAGGCGCCGTTGGGCTGCACCCGCTGCCGGAATCGCTCCGTCGCTCCCGCGCCAACGCCGCCCGTTCGTGGCTGGCGGCACTGGCCCTTCCGCCGACGTCGCGCTCGACGATCGCGCGCGCCATCGACGCCAGCGCCGGGACCGAACGGGAGGCTCTCACCCAGGCGTGGGAAGCAGTGGTCGCGCTGGTGACACCCGCGGCGGACCTCGGCGCGCGGGCCGAGCTGCGCCGGGTGAGTCTCCTGCTGACGCCCGTCACGTGAGCCCCTCGCGCCGCGCCGAGGCGAAGGCCCGCGAGAAGAACCCTGCGAACGAGGCCGAGACCCTCGTCCCCAGCGCCCTGGCCGGCGAGGCATCCGGGGCGCCGGTCACCACCGGGTTCCCCAGCCTGGACTCGTTGTTAGGCGGTGGGCTGCGACGCGGTGACCTGGTGGTGCTGGCGGGCGACGCCGGCGTGGGGAAGTCCGCGCTCGCCCTCGCCATGGCGCTTCGATCCACCGCGGCCGGCCAGTCCGCGGCCTACCTGACGGGAGAGATGTCCGCGGCGCGCGTCATGGAACGGGCGCTGGCCATCGAAGGAAGGGTGCGCGTCGATGACCTGCGTCGCGGTGGCCTGGATGACGTCGCCCACAGCGGCGTCGCCGCGGCAGCCATCACCCTCCGGCGTCGCCCTCCGCTGATCGAGGACCTGCGCGACGCCGGAATCGAGCGCGTCTCCGACTTCCTGGCGGAGCACCTCGGCCTCGATCTCACCATTGTCGACTCCATTCAGGCGCTGACACGCGGCGAGCTGCCGGTAGATGAGGAAATCGCCGACGCCGCGCGGCGCCTCAAGGAACTGGCGCTCAGGCGGAATACCGTCATCGTGGCGCTGTCCGGGTTCAGGGAATCGGCCATCGGTCGCGCTGACCTTCGACCGACGCTGCGTGACCTGGGCGGACTTGGTGCGCTGCGTCACCACGCGGACATCGTGCTGGGGCTCTATCGCGAGGAGTTGTACCTCCCGAGCCCCCACATCGAAGGCGCCACCGAGTTGACCGTGCTCAAGAACAGAAGCGGCCCTACGGGGCTAGTAGATCTGTTCTTCTACAAACAATGGCTGCGCTTCGAGGACATGATCGAACCACGAAAGTGAGACGGCAGGCGGCGGACCGGGTGTCCAGTCGTCTGGCCCTGCTCCTTTCGTTGTCGTTGTCCGCCTGCGTGCAGCCGCGCGTGCCGGCCGCACCACCGCCGGCAACCGTGCCGCCGCCAATCCCGGCACGCGTCCCTGCTGCGCCACCGACGGCGCCCGCCCCCCCCACTGAAGGGACCATCGGGGGCGGCGCCGGAGACCTGTGGTTTCACATCGTCGGCAGCGGTCCTGATACCGTCATCGTTCCACTCGGAACGTGGCTCGAACCCGCGCTCGCCCCGCTCGGCGCGCGGCACACCGTCGTCTTTTACGATCCGCGACATCGTGGACGGTCGCACGCGATGACCGACTCCACGCTGGCAACGTTCGATGGCGACGTGGCCGACCTGGACTCGGTGCGGAAGGCCGTGGGCGCCTCACGAGTGGCCGTGATTGGATACGACTACTACGCGGCGGTCGCGGCGGCGTGGGCGGCGGCGCATCCGCAGTCGGTCACGCGGCTGGTCCTGCTCAGTCCGATCGAGCCGGCGGACTCGCTGTCGCTGTCGTGGAATCCGCCGGAACGGGCGGCCCGCATCGATACCACCGCGGCGAGGGCGCTGGTGAAGGCCCGCGCGGCCGGCCGCGACACGACCGACGCCGTGCGGTACTGCGAGGATTTCTGGCGGGTGAACGCCCCCGTGTTCATCGGCGACACGGCGCGCACCGGCAGCCTGCGCGCTGATTGGTGCGAGCTTCCCAATGAGGCCCCGCCGCGCATCGCGGCCGCGGCTGGTGGGGCGATGGCATCGTTAGGTCCGGACGTCGACTTCGGGGCGCGGGTCCGCGGCGTTACCGTCCCGACCCTGGTGATGCACGGGCGACTCGACCTGGTAGCCAATCCTGAAGGGGCACGGGAGTGGGCGCGACTCATAGGCGGCGCCCGGCTCCTCTGGCTCAGCAACGTGGGGCATCTGCCACACCTGGAAGCCGGGGCGGAGCTGGTCACGGCGATCTCGGAATTCCTGGCTGGTCAGTGGCCGCCCCGGGCGGGACCGCCATGAGGCGTGGAGCGAGGAGCGCATCGTGATCAGCCTCGCTGCTCCGGACCTCCGGCTCTTATATTTGTCTCCCCGGTAACCAGGATCGGCGACGCGGTTATGGCAGGTCACAGCAAGTGGAAGCAGATCAAGCACTACAAGGCCGCGACCGACGCCAAGCGGGGCGCCTTGTTCACGAAGCTGATTCGTGAAATCACGGTTGCGGCGAAGCAGGGTGGCGGCGATCCGGATGGAAATCCGCGCCTCCGCACAGCGATCGACGCCGCGAAGGCGTCGTCGATGCCCAAGGAGAACATCGAGCGGGCCATCAAGAAGGGCACCGGCGAGCTCGAAGGGGTCGAGTACGTCGAGGTCCTCTACGAAGCATTCGGTCCGGGCGGCGTGGCCCTCATGATCCAGGCGCTGACCGACAACGCGACGCGAACGGTCGCCGAGGTGCGGCATAAGCTGTCCCGCGGCGGTGGCAACATGGGCGCCACGAACTCCGTCTCCTGGATGTTCGAGCGGAAGGGCCAGATCTATCTCGACGCGAGTCGATATCCCGAGGATCCGACGCTCGAAGCGGCCCTGGAAGCCGGCGCCACCGATTTCGTCCGTGAGGACGACCAGTACGTGGTGAGCACGGATGTGCCTTCCTTCCACGCGGTGAAAGCGGCGCTCGAACAGCAGGGCATTGTCGCCACCGAGTCCGAGGTCGCGTGGATCCCGAAGCAGACGGTCTCGGTCAGCGGTCCGGACGCCGAAGCGGTGCTGAAGTTGATCGAATCGCTGGACGAACTGGACGACGTGCAGAAGGTCGACGCGAATTTCGACATCGACGCCTCGGTGATGTCGGGACTCCAGTCGTGACTCGCGACTCGTGACTCGTGACTCGTGACTCGTGACTCGGCAGTGACGGGTTCACCTCTGACCTCCGAGCTCTGACCTCGATGCTCGTTCTTGGGATCGATCCAGGCACCGCCGTCACTGGTTACGGCCTGGTCCGGGACGATCGCACCTCACGAAACGGACCCGCGGGCGTCCCGATGCGACTGGTCGAGTGCGGCGTGATCCGCACGCGACCGCGCGATCCGCTCTCGACTCGGCTCCGCGAGATCCACCAGGGTGTCTCGGACCTGATCGCGCGCCACCACCCGGATCACCTCGCGGTCGAGGATGTCTTCTAGTCGCGCAACGTGCGAACGACGCTTGCGTTAGGCCACGCGCGGGGCGTCGTGCTGCTGGCCGGCGAAACCGCCGGGCTGGCGATTCACGAGTTTCCGCCGGCCGAGGTGAAGAAGGCGATCGTGGGCACCGGGTCGGCGACCAAGGAGCAGGTGCAGTTCATGCTCGCGCGCCTGTTGCGCCTCAGGGCCGCGCCGGAGCCGGCAGACGCGTCGGACGGCGTCGCCGCGGCGGTGACCTACATGCTCACGGCCCATATCACGCGACTGTCCAACGGCGCGCATCGCGAAACACGGCGCGCGCGATGATCTCGCAGGTCACCGGCCGCCTGGCGACCCGCGATGTCGAACGGGTCGAGATCACGACGAGCGGCGGCGTAACCTACGAGCTCTCGATCCCGCTGGGCACGTTCGAGTCGCTTCCCGCACGCGGTGAACAGGTGACACTCTTTACCCACCTGGTGGTGCGCGACGACGAGTGGGCGCTCTACGGCTTCGGCTCGGCGCACGAGCGGGCGGTGTTCCGCAAACTGCTCGGAGCGACCGGCGTTGGTCCGTCCCTGGCGCTGGGGATGCTGTCCCGATTCAATGCCGATCGGCTGGTGCGGGCCATACGCGAAAAGGACGTGGACACGCTGCAGTCCGTTCCGCGGGTCGGCCGGAAAAAGGCCCAGCAGCTGGTGCTCGACCTGGCCGAGAAGCTGGACGATCTTTCCCCGGACGGTGCTCCCGGAGCAGCCCCCTCGAGCCCCGGTGCGGATCACGCAGTACGGGCGCTGGTCTCGCTTGGCGTCACGCCACTGGAGGCCGAGAAGGCCGTGCGGGAAGCCGTGGCGGCTGGCGGTGGATCGGGCGACCTGGCGGCGCTGATCCGGGATGCGTTAGGCAGGACGCGAAAATAGGCTA
>DAIUET010000108.1:8317-10019 GCA_036845045.1 Gemmatimonadaceae bacterium
ATCGCGGAGCTGTGCGTCGCGAACGAGGTCTGGGCGTTCACCGACGAGATCTACGAGCACATTCGTTATGCGGGGAACCATCACCTGCTGGCCGGTTTCCCGGGCATGCGGGACCTGACGGTGACCGTCTCGGGACTCTCGAAGACGTTCAGCTGCACGGGGTGGCGCCTGGGCCACGTCATCGCGCCGCCGGAGGAGACCGTGGCGATCCGCAAGGTCCACGACTTCCTCACCGTTGGCGCGCCCGCGCCGCTGCAGGAAGCCGGTGCGGTGGGCCTGGCCTTCGGCGCCGATTACTACAACCAGCTGGCGCTCGACTACCGGGAGCGCCGGGACCTGCTCTGCTCCGCCTTGCGCGACGCCGGGTTCCGCTTCTCGGTTCCGGAGGGCGCCTACTATGTCCTGGCCGACTTCTCCGACCTGAGTCAGTCGCACGACCGCGAGTTCGCATTATGGCTGGCGAAGGAGGGGGGCATCGCCACGGTGCCGGGATCGAGCTTCCACGCCACCCCGGGACTCGGCAACAATTACGTGAGGTTCGCCTTCTGCAAGAAGAAGGACACGCTCGAACGCGCCGTCGAGCGGATTACCGCGATTCGGAGCCTTGTTTGAGTGGGTACCGGGTACCGGGTACCGGGCAGGCGAGCAACGACCGCGCTGCCTCTATTCCCCATTCCCTATTCCCTATTCCCCACCTATGCCGGCCTCTGCACCGTGTTGCGGTCCTCGGACTCCGGCGACGCCTCGAAGGTGCGGTTGAGGCATTCGGCGATGAACCGCTGCGGTGGCATCGGCCGCGCGAAGTGATAGCCCTGGCCCAGCGTGCAGCCCAGCGTGCGCAGCCCGTCGCGCTGCTCCGGGCGCTCGATCCCTTCGGCGACCGTCTCGATCTGCAGGGTCTGGCCCAGGGCGATGATGGCTCTCGCCAGCACCGGATCGGCCTCGTGGTTGCCCACGGCTTCCACGAACGACCGGTCGATCTTGAGCACGTCGATGGGGAACTGCTGCAGGTAGCCTAACGACGAATAGCCGGTCCCGAAGTCGTCGATCGCCAGGTTGAGGCCCATCCCCTTGAGCGCCCGCAGCCGGTCGAGCGTCGCCGACGAGCTGTGCATCAGAACACTCTCGGTGATCTCCAGCGTGAGCGCCCACGGCTCGAGGCCCGAATCGTTCAGTGCCTCGCGGACGTCCTGCAGCAGCGATGCATCCTGGAAGTGGCGGGCCGAGATGTTCACGCTCATCTGCAGCGGCCGGCTCCCGTTGTGCTTCGACCGCCACTCGCGGGCGCGTTCACACGCCTCGCGCAGCACCCAGCGGCCCAGCGGGATGATCAGTCCCGTTTCCTCGGCCAGCTGCACGAACGTCGACGGCGGTACGGAGCCGCGCCGCGCATGGTTCCAGCGCAGCAGCGCCTCGGCGCCATGCACCTCGCCCGTCACCAGGTTGACGATCGGCTGGTACTCGAGCTCGAATTCACAGCGCTCCACCGCCGCGCGCAGGTCCACCTCGAGTTCGAGGCTGTCCATCATCTCGTTATGCATGGACGGCTCGTAGACCGCGAAATGGCCCTTCCGCCGGCTCTTGGCGAAGTACATCGCCAGGTCGGCGTTCCGGAGCACGTCGTCCGGCGAATCGCCCATCTGCATGGAGGCGATGCCGATGCTCACGCCGACGAAGACGTCGCGGCCGCCCAGGTGGAACG
>DAIUET010000109.1:0-9960 GCA_036845045.1 Gemmatimonadaceae bacterium
ATCGAGGCGAACAATTCCGTGAATGCGGACGGCCCGCCGCCCTCTGGCCTCTGGCCTCCGGCCTCTGGCCTTCCGGTCGCCCTCGAACTCCCATCCTGCCCGACCACAATGGTGGTGATGCCCTGCCTGACGAGTGACTCCATGCGGGGATCCTCCCGCATGCCGCCATCGCCATGGGAGTGCAGGTCGACGAACCCCGGCGCCACGACCATGCCCCGGGCGTCGATCTCCTCGCTACCGCGCCCGGTGATCCGGGCTTCGATGGCGGAGATCTTCCCCGCGGCGATGGCGATGTCCGCCTCGCGGCCGGGTTCGCCCGAGCCATCCAGCAGTGTGCCGCCGCGGATGACCAGGTCGTGCGCCCCCTGGCGCGTGACGATGGCGGGCGCGCGTCCCGTCCGCAGCGCCACCAGCGACGCGGCGCTCGTTATGACGAAGGTTCGGCGGTCGGTGGTCATTTCTCGCGTCCTGTGGCAAGCCGTGCCATGAGAATCGCCGCCCGTTTCGCCTGCACGGCCAGCATGGTCAGGTCGGCGGTCTCGTTCACCGTATGGTCAGCGCGTCCTTTGAGTCCGAGGCCATCGAGCGCTGCTTCCACGCGCCCGGCGACGAAGGAAATGTCGGCGGCGCCGGCGCGGGCCGGATCCACCGCACCCACCGCAGGAAGGCCGGCGTCACGACTTCCCTGGTCGAGGAGCGCCAGCAGCCGGCGGTTCCCGTCCGTCGGCGCGAACGGCGGATAGCCGTCGTCGATCGTGAGTGTCGCACCGGTCTGCGGGTAGTGACGCGTCACCAGTCGCTGCATCGTCGACTTGGCGCGGGCCAGTTGTTCCGGCGTCAGCGCGCGCAGGTCACCGGCGACGTACGCGCTCTCGGCCACCACGTTCGTCTTGCCGAAGGCAGTGCCGCGATTCTGGACCGCGTCGAACGTCACCGTCGTGCCCCCGACAATTACGCCCGGGTTGAACGTGAGTGGCGGGTCATTCGACAGCGAGTCGTGGAAAGCGGCGAGGATGCGGGCCATCTCGTAGATCGCGCCGCTCCCCACTTCGGGACGGAAGACCTGGGATGAGTGCGAGGGCGTGCCCGACGTGCGCAGCCACCATGTGGTCGAGCCGCGGCGCGCGATCACCGCCACGTGCGGCGCCTCCGGGCCATTCTCGAAGCCTAACGCGAAGTCCGCCCAGTCGGCGGCGGCGGTCAGGTCGCCGCGGGCCTTCTCGATCGGGCGGCCGCTGTCCTCTTCGTCTCCCGTGAATACCGCGGTCACTTGCAGGTGGTCGAGCAGGCCTGCGTCCTTGAGCGCCTTGAGCGCGAGCAGCATGACGACGTTCCCGCCCTTCATGTCGGCGATCCCCGGGCCACGCGCCGAGTCGATCCCCACGCGCTCGAACCGCTGGAACGGCGAGTCGCGCTCGAACACGGTGTCGAGGTGCCCGATCAGCAGGAGCTTCCGTCCGTTCCCGCTTCCCTTCCACTCGGCGATCAGGTGCCCGGCGCGGTTCCAGGCGGCGCCGTCGATCCAGCGCGTGGTGAAACCGAGCTTCTGGAACTCGGGCGCCAGCGCGTCGGCCACCGCCCGCACCCCGGCAAAGTTGTGCGTACCGCTGTTGATGTTGACCAGGCGCTCGAGCAGGGCGATCGCCGCCGGCGATCCCTGATCAACACTGGCCACCATACGCCGCTCCGCCGTGCCCAACCCCTGCCCCACGACATCGGCGGGATACGCGAGAATCCAACTGGCGACAACCACTGATACGGCTGTTTTCACTTCTCTCCCCCAGTACCTCGAGGTCCGGTCACGCACGCGAAGGCACGGATTCGCGAAGAAGCCGAACACGCCTCCGCGTCGCTGCGTCTCCGCGTGAGCATCTGAATCTACGTCCCGCCGGACTCGACGGCACGCCCTGTCCCTGGCGGATTGCGGAATACGCGGTCCCGTCAGCACCATCACGTCATCGCTCCCCAAACACATGATGCGACCATGACGGGAAGAACGCTTTCGCTGGCCGCCTTTGCGGCCTGGATTCCCCTGCAACCGGGGCTCGTTGCGCAGGTTCCCGGACTCACGGGTACACTGGTCGTTACGAACAAGTCGCCATCGACCGCGACCATCATAGATGTGGCAACCGGCCAGGCGCTCGCTACGCTGCCGACGGGAAACAACCCGCACGAAGTCGTACTGTCGGCCGATGGGCGGACAGCCGTCATCACGGATTATGGAACGGGCGACACGCCCACCCTGACCGTGATCGATGTGCCCGCCAGGCGCGTCGTGCGCACCATCAGCCTCGGCCAGTACACGCGACCGCATGGGATCGTCTACCTGCCGGGTGATTCGCTCGTGGCGGTGACATCCGAGTCGACGCAGAACGTAGTGATAGTCGCCGTGGCGTCCGGGGAGATCCGCAAGGCGATTTCAACGCAACGTCAGGGATCGCACATGGTCGCCGTCACCGCCGATGGGAGGCGCGCCTGGACGGGCGATATCGGCAGCAACACGGTCTCGGAGCTGGACATTCCGTCCGGTGCGTACCTCCGCAGCATCGAGGTTCCCGCTCAACCGGAGGCGATCAATGTCACTCCGGACGGGCGCGAGGTGTGGGTCGGCAGCAACCAGACGGGCAAGGTCAGCGTGGTAAACACGGCAACGGGCGACGTCACCACGGCTGCTGAGGGTGTGAGCTGGCCCTATCGGGTGCTGTTCTCCCCCGACCTGTCGACCGTGGTGCTTCCGGACATGCGCAACAACGAAGTCCGCTTCCTCGAGCGCGCCACGCGGAAGGAACTGTCGCGGATCTCACTGCCGGACGCCGGGCCGCAGGGCGTTACCATCACGCCCGATGGTCGGTACCTGCTCGAGTCACTGAGCCAGGAGGCGCGGGTAGTGGTGATCGACATGCGTTCGCGGCAGATCGTGGGGTACATCCCCGCCGGGCAGACGCCGGACGGGATCGCGTATACGCCTAACGTCAGCCGGTGAAACGGATGTGGGATGTGAGATGTGAGATGTGGGATGTGGGATGTGAGATGTGGGGTGAACTGCAACCGAATGATCAGGGCAGGGATTAGTTGGAGGCGCGACGCTTCCCAACCAAATCCGCGTCAGTTATCGGCGTGCAGTTTCTCTCACATCCCACATCCCACATCTCACATCCATTACCGTCGCCTCGCCAGCTCCTGGTGCGCGAGCCTTACGAATCGCTCGTGCCCGCTCGGGAATTCCTTCGCATACGCCCCGCCGATGTTCAGCTCGAGAATCTGCTCGAGCGTCCTGCCCGTCGAGATCAGCGTGCGCACGCGGTCGCGCAGCGCCACCACCATGTCGCGATAGACCCTGAGCCGTGCCCGATCCGCAACCGGGCCATGGCCCGGAATGATCCTTGTTTCCGCGTTCGACATCGCCAGCACGCGGTCCGCGGCGGCGATGATTCCGTGAATCGATCCTCCGCTGGAGAGGTCGACGAACGGGAGGCCGGCGTTGTGAAACGTGTCGCCCATGTGCACGACGTTGGCCTTCGTGAAGTGAATGATGGCGTCGCCATCCGTATGCGCCGGCGGGACGTGCACCGCCCTGACCGAGTCGCCGTTGATGTGGAACGTGACGGCATCCGTGAAGGTCACGACCGGCAGGGCGCCGGGCGGTGAGGCCGGGACGCGCGCATTCAATGCCTCGATGAATCCCTCTACCGACATGCGGCGTCGCACGTTCTCGTGCGCGTAGATCAGCGCCCCGGCCATGCCGAGTGCCTCGTTGCCGCCGACGTGGTCCATATGCCAGTGCGTGTTGATCACGAACCGCACCGGATGCGGCGTGACGGTGGCGATGGCTGCGATGACCTTGCGCGTCAGCGGGGCATACTGGTCGTCGACGACGAAGACCGCGTCATCACCGATGGCGAGTCCGATGTTTCCGCCGGCTCCCTGGAGCATGTAGACGTTGCCGGCCACCGGCATCGCGCGCACCTGCACGGTGTCGAAATTGATCTGCGCCACGCACGGCAGGGGGACCAGCATCGCTACGAGCGGCAACATGCCCGGAAGTCTGCGCATCATCATGGCCTCACTGTTCGTTTGCCTGGTTCGCGGCGCAGTACCTTGCCGGGGCGGGCCGCGCCGAACGTTCCACTCTCGACAACAGGAACGCCGTTGACGATCACCCACGGGATGCCTTCCGGATAGTGGTGGGGATCGGCGAAGGATCCCATGTCACGCACCTGCGCGGCGCTGAAGATGGTCACGTCCGCTGCACAGCCTTCGCGAATGCACCCGCGATCGGTCAGCCCGAGCCTCGCCGCCGGCATGCCGGTCATCTTCCGGACGGCCTCCTCGAGCGTGAGTACCTTTTCCTCACGCACATACCTGCCTAACACGCGCGGGAACGTCCCATACGCTCTCGGGTGCGGCACCGCGTCGCCGAGCCGGTTGAGTCGGCCGTCGCTCGCGATCATCGTCTGCGGATGCGCCATGATCCGCTTTACGTCCTCCTCGTCGAGGACGTGATAGATGGTCGAGGCGCCTCCTTTCAGGACGGCGTCGATCACGATCGGAGCCGCGTTCTCCATCGTCGGCTCCACGTTGGCGCGGGTGACGAGGTCGTACAGGGTCCTGCCATTCAGGGTCGAGTCCCACCGGACCCTCGAGAACTGCACGCGCTTCAGGTCGCCCCCGCCACGGTCGTTCAGCAGGTTCTCCACGATTCCGCGCTCGATGCTGTCATTCAGAATCGGGTCCGCCAGCCGCCGCCGAAGCGCCGAATCGCCGCCGGCCAGTGCCCACGGCGGGACCAGGATATCGAGGCTGGTCGACGTTGCCGTGTACGGATACTGGTCGATCATGACGTCGGTGCCGGCCCGGCGTGCCGAGTCGACCATGGCCAGGGTGACGACGCTCTTCCCCCACATCTTCGGGCCGACGACCTTGTGGTGCGTCAAGACGACGGGGATGCGCGCCCTCCTCCCGATCTCCAGGGCCTCCGCCACGCCGTCGAAGAGGCCGACTGCTTCCTCGCGAAGGTGCGACGTGTAGATGCCGCCCGAGTCGGCCGCGACCTGGGCCAGCGCGACGACTTCGTCGGTATTGGAGTAGAAGCCGGGGATGTAGCGCAGGCCGGTGCTGAGCCCGAATGCGCCCTGGCCCATTGAAACGGCGACGCGCTCGCGCATCCGTTGCAGCTCGTCAGGCGTCGGGGCGCGATTCGCCGTCCCCATCACGGCGCGCCGGGTGGTGTTGTGCCCGGTCAGGAACGCGACGTTCATGCCGAGTTTCTGCTGCGCGACGCGCGCCAGGTAGGGCCCGATCGGGCTGTCGCCGCCGCCATCCGGACCGCCTAACGCCAGCGTCACGCCCTGGCGGACGTGGGATTCCGCGTCCGGCATGGTGAGGATCGGATCGAGGTGGGCGTGCAGGTCGATGAACCCCGGCGCGACGATCAGGCCCGAGGCATCGATCCGGCGGCGGCCCCTCGCCGCGTCGATGGGCGTCCTCGACACCAGAGCAATCCGGTCGCCACTGATGGCGACGTCGGCCCGATACGCCGGTGCGCCGGTCCCATCGATGACCATGCCGCCGGTGATGACGATGTCGTAGTCCTGGCCCCTGGCCGCAGGCGCAACGAATACCAGGAGGCCGGTCAGGAGCAGGACGGGAGACGGGGGACGAGAGACGGGAGAGAGCGCGAACCCCGAAGCTCTGGCGCTCGTTCCCGCCGGTCCCCGGTCCCCGGTCCCCCGTCTGTAAATGCATCTCATGATTCTTACCTCGACTTGATGAGCTTCCCGTCACGTACCCAGACCTCGTTTCCCACCATCACCGTCGCATCGGTGAAGAAGTTCCAGCGCACGTAGCCCCCACCGACACCGCCACCCAGTTCCGTGTTGTCGCCCAGCGACAGGCGCACGACGCCGGCGCCATATCCATAGTAGGGGATCCACCGCTCGCCACTCTCCGGGATGGCCAGCAGCGGATTGAAGCCCAGGGCGAACTCGCGGAACGAACGGGCGCCATCACCCGCCTGGGCCAGCTCCCGTTCCACGCCGGCACGACCGCTGGTCGCCGAGACATCGACGACCCGTCCCGCGGCGAAGCGCATAACGAGTCCTTCGACGCGCTCGCTGCCCCAGACCCCCGGTGGAAAGGCAATCCGGCCGTTCACCGATTCCTCGAGCGGCGCGACGCGAATGGCGCCGGCGGGCAGCTCGATCTCCCGATCGATCAGGCTTCGGCCAAGCCGCGCGCGGGCCGCGCTAGCGTCGCCGTCCTGCCTCGTGACTGGGCGGTCGCCGACGCGGAACGTGATGTCGGTGCCCATCGCTGTCGTCACACGTATGGGCGCGGCGCGCGACGCCCGCTCGAACTCGGCCTGGATAGCGGCAAGCGCACTGTAGTCAGTATCTCGCAGCACCGTTTCGTAGAAACGGCCGCGTTCCGGCGTAACAGGCTGGGCCGATCCATCGAGCGCGTACGCTCCCTCCCAATGAAAGTGGATCGTTCGCCCCTTCTCCGTTCGCAGCACGTCCTGCATGGCGCCGTACACCGGTGCAGATATCGTCACGCCAGGCATCATCGCGGCGAGGTCAACGGATGCCAGGTAGCTGGTCAGTCCGGCGCGATCTGCCGGCGCGGCGCGCGTAAACGCGGTCGCCCAGGACGAATCTCCCTGGCCGGAAGCGGACAGGACGCCCAGGTCCGTCGCGCCTGAGGCGACGATGCGTTGGCGTAGCGCCGGAATGAGCGCGTCCGATCGCCCGGGAATCGCGACCAGCAGCACACGCTCCCCGGGCTGCAGCTGCATGCGTTCGACCAGCACGTTCGCCACGGTGGCGGTGTCGGTGACCTGCTGGCCCGTCGCTGGCGCCGAGAGCCCCAGGATTGCGGAACCGAGAAGGAGAGTGTGGACGCGCATCATCGGTCAGAGAGTGATCGCCCTTGGAGCCTTCGCTTGTCGCTTGTCGCGTGTCGCGTGTCGCTTGCCTGAACGTGCTACCCGGCCTCCAAACTGTCTATGGCAACCACTGGCGGCGCGGCCGCGGCGGCGGAACTTGAAGGATCTCCCACTCCGCCTCGCATGACCGTCGACTTCCACACTCATGATGGGCTGGGCATTGCGGAGCTCATCCGGCGCCGGGAGATCTCGCCGCGTGATGCCGTGCTCTCGGCGATCAGCCGGATCGAGGCCGTCAACGCTCCTCTCAACGCGGTCGTCCACCAGATGTTCGACCGGGCGTTGGGTGAAGCCGATGGGAACATCCCTGACGGACCATTTCGCGGCGTGCCCTTTCTCCTGAAGGACCTCGTCGCGTGGTACGAAGGAGAGCCTGTCAGCTGCGGCAGCAGGCTCTTCAAGGGTTGGCTGCCACCCTTCGACTCGGAAATGACACGGCGCTACCGGCGCGCGGGACTCATCGTGGTCGGGAAGACCAACACACCGGAGTTCGGCCTCGTTCCGTTCACGGAGTCGGAGTTATTGGGCATCTGTCGCAACCCCTGGAACCCGGCCGTCACTGCCGGGGGCTCGTCAGGCGGGTCCGCGGTCGCGGTAGCCGCCGGTATGGTGCCCATGGCCGACGCCAGCGACGGCGGTGGATCAATCCGTATCCCTGCGTCCTGCTGCGGGGTGTTCGGCCTGAAGCCTACGCGTGGACGAACGCCGACCGGCCCGGCCGAAGGAGAACTCTGGCGCGGCGCCACCGTGGAACACGCCATTACCCGGAGTGTGCGCGACAGCGCGGCGCTGCTGGACGCGGTTGCCGGCCCGGACATCGGCGCTCCCTATTACGCGCCGCCACCCCAGCGTCCTTTCCTGGATGAAGTGCGTACGCCCCCCGGCCGGCTCCGGATCGCGTTCACGACCGAACCGATGCTGGGCCGTTCGGTAGAGTCGGATTGCGTGAGGGCAGTCACCGATGCCGCGAAGCTTCTCGAGTCGCTCGGCCACGACGTGGTACAGGACACGTTCGTCGTCGATCGCGAGTCCTTCAACGAGGCGTTCCTCACCGTGGTTGTCTGCGAACTGGCCGCGGAACTGGACGATGCCGCGAAGCTGCTCAAGCGAGTTATCCGACGAGGCGACGTCGAGGCGCCGACATGGGCGCTCATGTTGATCGGCCGCTCGATATCGGCGCCCGATTACTCGAACGCGGTCAGGTATCTGCAGCGCACCAGCCGTCGCATCGCGGAGTTCTTCGAGCGATATCACGTGCACGTCTCGCCGGTGCTCGCCGGGCCGCCGTTTCCGCATGGTGCTTTGCAGCCGCCGGCGTCGGAGCTGGCCGCGATGAAAATCCTCGGCGCGATGCACGCGTCACGCGTGATGAAGGCGATGAAAGCGCTCGAGCGCGCAGCCAGCACCGTGTTCGAGTGGATGTCATACACGCCGATTGCCAACGCGACCGGTCAGCCGGCGATGTCGGTGCCGCTATCCTGGAACGACGCCGGATTGCCGATCGGTGTGCATTTCACTGGTCGTTATGCGGACGAGGCGACACTGTTCCGGCTGGCCGCGGAGCTCGAGATCGCGACACCTTGGCGGGAGCGAAGACCGGTCACGCGTGACTCGTGACTCGGCGTGTTGGTCGCTGGTCACTGGTCACTGGTCACTATGGGTTAAAGAAGTACGTCGCCTTGATCAGGAACGTATTGATCGGATGCGCCCTGAACAGGTCGCGGTAGTCCCGGTCCAGCTCGAAGGTCCCTCGATTCAGCGTATCCTGCGCCCTGCCCTGCTGCCACACGAAGAAGATCGTCGAACCCGGCCGGTACTCCCAGCGGATGACCGCGTTGGAGTTGAACTGCTTGAAGTTGAACCCGCCCGGCGCCACGTCGGTGCGATAAGGGGCGAACCGGTCGTCGTAATTGGCGGCGCGGGGTGAGCGGAGTTCCCGCCAGTCCGAGTACGAACCGGCCGACATGAACGGCTGGGCGTAGAACTGGAACGTCAGCAGTGGCGTCGCGGTGAACGAGGCGCGCGCCGTCATGCTCACCGTCGTCTGTGACAGGCGCGAGAACGTGTAATGCGTGGTGTCGCTCAGGAAATGGCCGTAGTTCGCGATCCACTGCTGGTTGTCGGCGCGCTTGCTGGCGGCAATACTCAGCAGCGTGGAGAAGCGCGACGACAGCCGGAAATCCGCACCGACCGAACCGCGTCGTTCCCACGAGCGATCGGCGTCCGCCGCCGCAACCGCCCACTCGAGCTGCGGGATTACTGCCCGCCGGTTGTCGCCGACCACGTTCACCTGGAATGACTGCGCCGGCTCCATGCGGAGCGCTGGTCCGCCGCGCGCGCACGAGATGCAGTAGTTCGTGCCGAAGTTCGACAGCCCGTACGTCAGTGCCCACCCCCAGTTGTTCAGCATGCTGTAACTCGTATGCACGCGCAGCGCGGTCCCACTCGCCAGGCCGCCGCTGGTCCAGTGATTCTCCGTTTCAACGAGGCTGAACGAACTGCGATACCACGAGGTGGGTCGCAGCGACCGGTACGAAATACTGTTCCGGATCGACCGGTCGTTGATGAGCGGAACGAGGCCGGCGTCGTTCAGCTCGATCTCCGTGGACGCGAGCCGCACGAACGAGCTGAATCGCACCGCGCCGCTGATCTTCGACAGGGAAAACGCCACCACACCACCGGCCAGGCTCGTCCTGGTCGAGTCGAACTTCGCGTCACCATCGGGCCGCTGGTGGAGGTGCACGGAACTGAGCTGCGTCCGCGCGATCGCCGCTTCCGATCCGGTGACGAGATTGCGCCCCGTGTAGGCACCGAGCTCGAACCGATCGTCGGCAAACCGGTGGAAACCTTCGAGCACTGCCATGTTCGCGCTGCGACGGAGGAAGTCGCGCGTGTCGCTGTCGAGTGATCGGTTGACGGCCGTCGTGATCAACCCGATCGACGTGCTGCCGCCGCGAAGGTCGCGGGAGACGCGCGCGACGAGATAGTTCGTCTGCGGCTCCACCGTCTTTCCCGTC
>DAIUET010000110.1:0-9935 GCA_036845045.1 Gemmatimonadaceae bacterium
CCGCCCATCAGCCGCCTCGTCACCGCGGAACAATGTCTCCGGTAGCGACATCTAGAAGCACGAAGCCCGGCCCCCTAAACGGTGGGATGGTGTCCCAAGCCGGAGGCGATCCACCGTTTGCTGATGAATTCGCTCCGCAAACGCATCCAGCGCCTTGAGCTGCCATTGGAATCCCAAATGGGTTAGCTACAACCTCAAGGCCCAAGTCTACCCCGAGGTTACATGCGATTCGACAATCGCGATCACGCGCACCGGAAATTACCAGGTACCATGCAGGTTGATATGCTGCTCGAGCGTGACCCGCCAATCCGATAAGCCTCGTGCCATACGGCAAGGGCGGGAGTTTAATCAATTGGCTTCGTCGATGTGACCGCTCTTGCCATCGCCGAATTCCGTTCGCAATCAGAACGAGCCCTGCGATACAGACGGCGATGACGCGAGCGTAGTAGATCAGGAGAGGCCGCCGCTTAACGAGATTCACTTGAACGAGAGGCGAGTATCCCTCCGAGCTCGGCGCGATCGTGTTCCCCTAAGACTCCGATGCGCCTCGCGACTACCGCTCCATTTCTCAACACAAGCGTTGTCGGAGTAGAATTGACTCGCATCCCCGAGGTCAGAACCTCCGTATCGACCGTACCGACCCGCGCTTGTGCGTGAAGCCCAGTCCAATATTCTGCCTCCGACGCTATCTCCCCAACGCCGAGAGCGTATACTGGAACCATGGCGGATCTAGCAGCCACAATCAAATCAAGCCAGCGGGGCATATTCAGATCGCAACCTCGGCAATCATGACTAAAAACCAGAATCAGGGCTGTGCGCCTCGAAAGGTCAATGGTGTCATATGTCCCATTTGGCAACTGCATTTCGAATCGGCGGGCGGAAGTTCCTAAAGAGTCAGAAAAAGAGGTCTTCGCCTTCGACTCCAGGGAATCGCGCGAGGAGCCCCACTCAGCGACCAAGGCCAACGCCGCTGCAGTAATGCAGCCCAAAATGAATCTCCCGCCCATTAAGCGCGCCCGCCTTTAATGAATAGTCGCACTTGTGAAACCCGCGATAAGGGCAACACAGCACAGATCGATCACCTGACAGCCACCGCCTCTGGCGAGTCCGTCCTAAGCGAGTTTAAGCCGTTTGTTTCGACGATTCATCGATCGAGGCTACAAACTGGAACCGAACCATCGCAGTAACAAGAGCCCGAACCATGCGGATCGGAACTCCACAACTGGCACGATATACCTCCGCAGTGAGCTTCGCAAATCTGGAACCACGTCTCTTCAGAATAGAGAAAGGAAATGGAGAAAATTGACAGGCCGAGGAAGATGAGCACCATCGCAACTGCTCTTGAAATTGCCTTCATCATGATCTCCTATTTGAGCCCGCAAGGGCATGGTAGATGATGTCGGCCTAAGCATGTCAGGCTGTACGCGCCGTCGATCGAGCTGGCTGTCCATCCCACGAGCGATCCCGATCCCACTCACCGACCAGTCGTACCAAGATCAAGATGCGACAATGTATCGCTAGCCTAGTTCACTCAATCTTTGTGACCCCTACACCATTCGCCAGACGCCGGATCGCCAGATTTGACCAATTGATGCCGGCGACGAAAGGCCGAAACTGTCAAGAATCTAGTTAGGGAAAACCCTAGTTGCTCGTATCGTCTCGTGACTTTAGCGTCTAACAATGTACCTGATCCGATCACTGCTCGTATCCGTCTCTCCCTTCGATCAACTGAGCCCCGTTTTGTTCGGAGGAGAACTTCCGACGATTTGCATCTTCATCTACGACCTCGAAGTTGCTGATGGTAATGCCGCTGAGTTGCGAGCCGTCACTTCGGCCAATTGGCGCCCAATTGTAATTCGGGTCGGCAAGCGGCCAGCGGTCCCGAAAGCGCTAGAGGTAATCCGCGGAATACGTGGCCAACCTGCCTACCTCTCCTATCCTTATGAGTTCTCAGCAGCACAGGCGCTTGCGGCCATTCGTTCCCGGCCCACAGTTTCGAACGAGCTAATCGCAGAGTTTGTCGCCGGGCGAACCAAAACGCCTATTGCATCGCCGATCGTGGGAGAAGCAATTGCCTACGATCTCAACTGCAGATCGTCAGTGTTTTCAAGGCGGACGATGACTCGTCGCTGTGCGATGCTAGGAAATCTCTCGGCAAAGGACTGGTTCAATGTCGCAAGGCTCGCCAAGGCAAATCGGGATCCCAGAATCAGGACGGAGGCACTTGCAGCACAACTGCGGCTTGACGCACGCACTCTTCGCAACCACGTGCGAAAATACCTCAAGCGCTCGGTTCAAGACTATCTTGATCTGCCGGGCTGGGAAACGATACTTGAAATTGTGCTTCAGGAGGCCGAGTACGTGCCGACAAGCCTAATTAGGTAGCTGCGCAGGAAGTTGGGGCCTCGTTATTGATAGAAGCAGAAATCGAAGTACCCGCTTCACCTGCCCGCCCCTTCCCGGCCGATCGTCCGAACCGGAGCGCCAGTCGAGTCGGACACGCGGATGTTCCGCGCGACCTGATCCAGTACGTACACGTTGCCGTCCTCGTCGAGCGCGAGCGACGACACGTTGAGAAACGGCTCCGCCTCGTCCGGATCGATCGTCGCGACGAGCTCGAGGCGCACGGACGCGGATCCGTGGATGCACCGTTCCTACCTTCCGCGCTGCAGACTGCCAATCCCATGAGTGCTGCAGCGGCCGCCGGCCGGATCCTGATCACGAATGCCTTTCGAATCATTCCGCCGGTTCAGCGATCATCATTTGTCATCGGAGTGAAGCGCGCGAAGCGCTCGAGGACCTGGAAGCCGTCGGCGTCCTCGTGGGCGACGTAGATGTAGCGGTCGGTGATGGCACGCACGCGGTAGCCCTTCGGGAATGACACGGTCCGTTCAGGGGTCCCTGACACAGGATGAATCGCGTAGATCTCGCGCGTGAAGCCGGCCGGCTGGTTCAGTCGCGTCCAGACCTCCCCATCCGGCGCGCCGACGGCGTCCTGGTACGGGCCCTTCTCCTTCGGAAGTTCGCGCTCGACCGAGTCGCCGGGAAGGCCACGGAAGGGGGGCAGCTTCTGGCGGTCGGCTTCCGTGGTGGCGATCGGCGTGAAGGGGCGCGGCGTACCGAGCGTCCAGCTCCCGTCCGGCGCGCGACGATCGACACGATTCTCCCGGCCGCGCGCGATCCAGAGCATCCCGCCCGGCGTCACTCCCCACACGTCCGCGCTCTGGTACAGCCGCCGCATCCGGGCGATGCCGTTGCCGACCCGGATGATCTCGTTGCCGATCTCGAAGAGCCGTCCGATCGTGTCCCGCTCCGATGCGTTCGGCCGGAACCGATAAAGGAAAGTGGAATCCTTGGACCGCGTCGTGTCGAGCTCCTGGCCGACGACGACGAATCCCTCGGTCGTCGGCTGCTCCGCGTACATGAATCCCATCGTGTCGAAGGCGATGTCGAACCCCGGCATCGTGACGATCGACAGCGTCGTATCGAGCGACCCATCGAAATTCCAGCTGGTGAGCCGCCGGGGCCCGAAGTCGAAGACGTTGACCCGGCCGTTCTTCAGGAACACGTCACCGGGAAACCGGTACTCACCCGGCCCTTCGCCCGAGCGGCCGATCGTATCCACATCCCCGGTGGCCAAGTCGGCGAACAGCACCGACGGGACCGCGCCCTGCGTGATGACCACCCGCCCGTCGGGCAGCTCGGCGACGCCGCTGACGAAGTCGAGCTCCCCGAGCGACGCCTCCGCCGAGTCGAGCACGATCTCCGTACTACTTGCCCCCCCATCCCCGCCCGCGCACGCGCCGACCACCACCGACAACGCTCCCAGCCACCCTCTCGCTCTCATCGCGTTTCCTTTTCTTTATTTGAACGCGAAGACGCGAAGCCGCGAAGTCACGAAGGGAATAAATCCTGTGTTGTATTCCCGACGATCAATACGTCGTCGCGCCTTCGCGGCTTCGCGCCTTCGCGCTTGAAAAACAGTTCTCTAATCCCGCACGATCTGGTACCTGGCGATGTACGGCACGCCTTCCTCGTCCTGGCGCGAGACATAGACGCGATCCGCACCCCATGCGGACGGCGTGAACGGGTCGAAGGTTTCGGGCATTGCGACGCGACCGAGCCACGCGCCTTCCGGCGAGAAGACGTCGAGCCGGGCCGAGGCGGAGTCGGAGTCGGCGGTGAGCCAGATGTTGCCCGCACCGTCCACGTTCATCTCGACGTACGCCGGGAGCGTGGACGGGATATCGCCCACGGGGAAGGAGTTCCGGAGCGCCACCTCGTCGAGCCCCGGCCCCATGCGAGCCACCATGGCGTCCACGTGCCTCTGGCGCCGCTCCTGGCTCAGCGGATCCGGCGTCCACTCGCGCGACATGACACCGAGCGTATCGCGGCCGCCAGTGCGGATGAGGCGGTACTCGCCGGTCCAGCCGAAGACGAGGCTTCCGTCTGGCGCGATCGCGTGGCGCATCTGCGGCGTGAACGGGACCGGCGTCATCATCTGCATCACGTTGCCCTGCCGCACGGTCCACATCGGAGGTTCCTCGCCTTTCGGCACGGCCACGGTATCGATGACGGTGCCGAGCGTGTCGTACCGGACGTAGCGATAGGAGGCGGGAACATCGGGCGGCGTCATCACCGGGACGTAGACGCGATGCTGCCGGTCCAGATGGATGGAGGCCCAGATGCAGCAGCCGGTGCTCCAGCTGCGGATGAAGGTGCCCGCAGTGTCGAAGAGCGATAGCCTCGAGGTGCGCGGGTCCTGCACCGCGAGTTGGCTGCCGCGCGCCGCGATGAAAGCGACGATGAACTCGCCCGGGCCCTGACCTTCGCGACCGATGGTGCGGATGAACCGCCCGTCGGGCGCGAACATCTTGATCACAGACGGCTGCTGGTCGGAGACGAAGAGATTGCCCACGTCGTCGAGCGCGAGGCTTTGCGGGTTCACCAGCTCGCCCGGCTCGTCGAGCGCGCCGCCGATCCGGCCGTCGGGCACGAGACGCCAGCCGAGCGTGTCGTGCCAGCCGGTGGGCCCGGGGCTGTGCACCGCGGCGATCCCGCCGGGAAGCGTATCCCGCTCCGCGACAGCGAGCGGCTTTTCCGCCTCACTTGTGCAGGCCGCCGCCATGGTGGCCAGCGCCATGAATTTCATTCTGAACCACGGAGGAGCGGAGGCGCGGAGAAAACAAGAAGCTGTTGACTCCGGGTCTCCGCGCCTCCGTGGTTCACGATCAGACTTGCTGTAACGATCTCCGGGCATCATTCGGCGCCCCGCACGCTGCGCTCGACGCGGTACGTCGTGATCTGCGGATACCCGTCCTCGTTCTCTTCGATCCGCACGGCGAGCTCCGGGCTGCCCCAGGAGACCGCGCGGCTCGGCTGCCAGGGGGCCTTGATCCGGCCGAGGTAGGCGCCCGTCGAGTCGAAGACATCGTAAGCCGTGGCGAGCGTGTCGCCGGTGTAGACCTGCGCCCAGACGGCGCCCGCGGGATCCACCATGAGGTTCTCGAACGGCGTCGCGGTGGCGGGAATGTCCTCGAACTTGAAGGTCTGACGCACTTTCGGACCCCAATTCTTCTCATTGGGCACCACGAGACGCGACTCCAGATACTCCCGGCGCTCCGCTTCCGGTCGCTCAACAGGCGCCGAGGTGAGTGTAATGACCCTGGCCGTATCGGCAGCGTTCCTTCCGATGGCAATCCGGTAGTCCCCGGTCCAGGCGTGCACGAGATCGCCATTCGGCGCGAAGGTCGAGCGTTGGCCGGGGGTGAAGGGGATGCCCATCTGCATTGTCCCTCCAGCCGACTTGAGTTCCCAGTACCGCGCGTCGCCGCCTTTCGGCACGTAGACCGTATCGATGAACTGACCGGCAGCCGTGAAGCGAAGGAACATCCCGCTGTACTCAAGGCGGCTGTTCGGCCCGGGAGCGGCGACGGTGCCGTTGGCCGTCACCGGAAGCGACCGGTAATGACAGCACGCCGACGCGAGGCTCGTGATGTACGTCCCGGCGGTGTCGAAGATCGTGAGCCGGGCGAGGGTCGGATCCTGGACGACGATATGATTCTGATGCAGGCCGATCATCGCGCCCCGGAACTCACCCGGCCCCGCGCCTTCACGCCCGATGGTCCGGACGAACCGGCCATCGGGTTCGAAGACTTTGATCACGAGCGGCCCGCCATCCACGACATAGAGCCGCCCGGACGCATCCGCCGCCACGTCCCGTGGATTCACGATCCCCGATTCGCCCGAGTCCACTGCCACGAGCCTTCCGGTCTCCACGATCCGCCACCCGTTCGTATCCGCCCACGCGCTTGGCCCGGTGTTGTGCACGGCGATCGCGCCGCCGGGTAGGGTATCGATGGTCGGGACGGCGAGTGCCGTCCCCTTGTCACCCTTACACGCACCGAGCGAAAGGAACAGCGCGGCGGCAACACACGAGTCTCTGAAATGCATGAACGCTCCGGGCCCGGGCGAGGATGTACTGTGGATGCGTTGATGGGGCGAAGGGTTGCGTGGGGGGCGGGAGGAGGGCAAGTGGTCGTCCGGAAAAGGCGGAAGGTCGGAAGGTCAGAAAGAAATGCGCCGTGCCACTGCGGTCATTCCGACTTTCCGGCCTTCCGACTTTCCGACCTTCCGACCTAAGACGGCATCCGATACCTCTGCAGATACTGCAGCTCATCCTCGTCCGTGCGCGCCGTGTAGATCGTGCCGGCGCCGAACCCGACGAGGCGGGCGCCCTGGGCGAGCTTCACCTGCTGCACGAGCCGGCCGCGCGCGTCGAAGATGTCGTAGACCGGGGGCGCGTTGGCCGGCTGGGCACGCGGTACCCAAAGCCGCCCGTCGGGGCTCGTCATCGCGTTGCCAAAGAACGGCGGCTTGAACTCGGGGAAGTTCGCGTCGGGCAGCTTCGGCGGCGGCGGCGCATCGCCGCTCGAGCGGGGTGCCCCCCCCTCCCTGATCATCATGCGGCCCCGGGTCTCGTTCTGCTGGCGGGCGATGAGGTCCTTGTCCGCCTGCGTCACGGGCACCTTCGGCGCCGCCACGCGCGGGCCCGTCGCCTTCGCGGCGCCGAACCATTCGACGTGGTAGTCCGACACGCGGGCGATGCCGACGCGTCCGTCCGTCGTCACGGCCCACTCGTCCCGGGCGCTGAACGGCTGCTGCCGCATCACCACCGAGCGGGCGCTCGCGGTTCCCGACGTGGCGGAGGCTATTTCGGGCAGCTTCACCTTCGCCAGCGTGTCGATGCGCCCACTCACGAGGCTCCAGCGGAGGATCGCCGCGGAATCGGGCATCTCGCGCGGCACGCGTCCTTCGCCGGCGGTGCGGGCACCGAACGGGTTCGCCTGGAGGTAGACCCGGCCGTCCGCGTCGGTCCCGCGCATGTTGCCCATGCCGCCGGCGCCCTCAGGGAACGACACCAGGCCGACGGTCTTGCCGTCAGGTGCCACCTTCACGAAGCGCCGCTGGCCGGGATCGACGATGAGCGTCGTGTCGCCGGGAAGGGCGAGGACGTTGATCGGGAAGGCGTACTCCCCCGGGCCTTGGCCCTCCCGGCCGATCTTCGTGAGTGAACCGCTACGGAAGTCCGCCATCGCCACCGACTTGGCGAAGAGGTCGGCGACGACGACGCGCCCGTTGCTGAGCTCGCGCACGCCCGACACCTGGTCGAACGGCTCGGCGAACTCCGCTTCGGGCTTCGTGAGCGACACCACGGGAACGGCCTGCGCCTCGAGCAGAGAGGCCACGGCCATCGAAGCCAGCAAAGCCGGCACCATCGAGCGAAGCATCGTCGTCATCTCCACGTGCGGAAGGGGTCGGATTGCCTTGTCGTGACTATGAAGATGCGCGTCCTGGGCTTGGCGTCGCGGATCTATTGTGAACCACGGAGGCGCGGAGCTGGCACGGAGGCAGGGATCGGGGTCGGGTCGGTTCAACAACTGCACACGAAAACGCGAAAACACGAAAAAGGCTCCGTGCGCCGGGAGTGCAGGGAGCACACAAAAGCATTAAACAAATGCGCGCCCGACCATCGGAGGCCGAACGCGCACGGCGCCTTTCGTGCTTTCGTGTTTTCGTGTGCTGCAGTTCAGCCCTTCCTCCGCGATTCCTCCGAGCCTCCGCGCCTCCGTGGTTCAGGCTTTCGATCACGAAGCCCGGATCAGGAGCACGGTCTCCTGGCCGGGCCCGACGGACGGCTCCTGCTTCGGCTGGACGACCCGGCCGATGGGGCGGCCGATCGTGTCGTATATGGTATAGCTCTGCGGCTGAGCCGAGTCGTTCTGCGGTGCCATCGGGTCCCCTCCCTGCTGTGCGATTGCGGTGGTATACCGTATGAGATGCGATTGGGGGGTGGATGGTTGCGTGGGGGGTGCTGGTTCGAAGCGGCGCAAAGGCCAGCAACGGTGTCATCCCGAGCGGAGCGAGGGATCCAGCCCGCGAGTCCCGGGGACCGGTGAGCAGATCCTTCGGTCGCGTTGCTCCCTCAGGATGACAACGCCGCGGACGCGCCCACCCCGACCCGCCCCCACGCAACCCTATCCCCCCCACCCGTGTCAGAGGTGGGACGACGCGGCGGACCTGCACCTTTCCGGAGGCTGGTGGACGACCGAGACCTGATCGCCCGAGTGCTGGCCGGAGACCCGACCGCGGAGCGCGCGCTGTACGACGCGCACGTGGACCGCGTCTACCGCATGGTCTACCGGATCGTGGGGGACGTGGATCAGGCCACGGACTGCGTGCAGGAAACGTTCATCAAGGCCTTCCGCCGCCTCGCCGATTTCCGCGGCGAATCGGCCCTCGGCACCTGGATCGGAGCGATCGCCATGTCGGTGGCACTCAACGCGTTGCGGAAGGTGAAGCGGTTCCGGCAGCGGGAGATGCCGCTGGACGACGCGCCGGAGATCGGCCGTCCCGCCGCCGCCGGCGATCCGCACCTCCGGGCCCGGCTCCACGGCGCGATCGACGCGCTGCCCGAGGGCTATCGCGCGGTGTTCCTGATGCACGACGTGGAAGGCTACACGCACGAGGAGATCGGTTCGATGCTCGGCATTCACTCAGGGACGTCCAAGGCGCAGCTCTTCCGGGCCCGCGCCCGGCTGCGCCAGACGCTCGCCGATTTCGCACCGGAGCAGGCATGAGCGACTTCATCGACGACGACCTGATCGACGAGCGGACCGGCGAAGAGCCGCTCGATCCGACGCTCGCGGCCCTGGCCCGCGACTACAACGCGCCGCCGATCATGCCGCGCGAGGCGATCTGGGCAGGGATCGAGCGAGGGCGCGAGCGGGCCGCAACGGTCGTGACCCCGCTTCCGATCCGGCGACGGATGACGCGCTGGATCCCGATCGCGGCCGGCATCGCGGCGCTGCTCGCGCTCGCGTTCGCCTTCGGCCGGTTCTCGACGCAGGGCGCGGCGCCGGCGATCGCCGATCGCGCGGCCGACAGCATGGTGGCGGATACGTCGGGCGGGCCGGCGCCGGCGCCGGTGCTTGCGACGGACGCGGCGGACGCGGCGGACCCGGCGGACCCGGCGGACGCGGCGGAGGAAGAGGTGCTCGAGTCGCCGGCGCCGGGCGGGTCGCGGCGGGCGCCGCGTTCCCGTACTCCGCTCGGCGATTCGCCGGCGATGCAGCTCGTGAGTGGCGAGCCGTCCGGGGCGCCGGAGCCAGGCCTCGCCGCGAACGAGCGCGACGCCGCGCCCGACGCCTTCGATATCGTGGCTGCGCGCCACCTCTCGCGCTCCGAGGTGTTCCTCACGCTCTTCCGCGATGCGCTGCGGGGGCAGGAGCCGGCGGCCGAGCTCTCGCCCGGGACGGCGCGGCAGCTCCTGGTGCGGAACCGGCTCCTCCTCGACTCGCCCGCGGCGCAGGATCCGCGCATGCGGCGACTCCTCGAAGATCTCGAGCTCGTGCTCGCGCAGATCGCGCAGCTCC
>DAIUET010000111.1:0-9914 GCA_036845045.1 Gemmatimonadaceae bacterium
CCTTGGGGTTGACGAAGTTCCAGCGCTGGCTGACTTCCTCCAGGCCGTAGCCTTCGGTCGGTCGGTACCGGAACTCGGCCGTCCGCAGCTGCAGGTCGCCAAAGAGCGTCACAGCGCCTAACGCTACGCTGGCCTTGCCGAACGCGCTCGCTTCCGTCTTGAAGCCCGTGTTCGAGTAGCCGGGATACTGGAGATCGGGCCTGTCGTCGAATTCATGATCTTTCGAGTACGTCATGGCGTGCGCGCCGCCGTCGAGCGTCAGGCCCCCGTTCACCGCATGGGCCGCCGCGATGACACCACCCCAGCGTGACGCCGATCGGTACCGGAGCGCCGGTCCCGGCGCCCCCGACGGATAGTCATAGAACCCGCGCGTGGCGAAGCCGTACGCGGTGAGACCCGCCGAAACATCGGCCGAAATCAGGCGCGTATAGGAGAGCGTTGCAAAGCTCTCGCGGTACTTGTCCCCGACGCCGGCGAGCGGATTCGTGCGTGGGTTGTCGCGCAGCTCGGCTTCGGGAACGGCCGCGTACGTCTGTCCGTTCCGTTCCAGACCGGTCGTCGCCGTGAACTTCACCAGGTCGCGATCCCCGAAGTACCCGCCACTCACGAACGCGCTGTTCGCCGCCGACGTGGCTCCGTTGCGATACCCGTCGGATCGCAGGCCCGACACCCGCGCGTGAAAGGCCAGCCTGTCGGAAAGCGGACCGCTGTTGAGCTTCAGCGTGGTGCGGGCCGTCCCGAACGAGCCACCACCGATTTCGAGGGAGGAGCTCCGCGGCGTCCCCATCAGCGAATACGTCGAGAAATTCACCGACCCGCCGAATGCCGCCTGCCCGTACGTGCTCGTCCCCACGCCCCGCTGCACCTGCATGCTCTGGATGGAGCTCGTGAGGTCGGGAAAATCGGAGAAGTAGATCTGCTGGTCCTCCGGCTCATTGAGCGGGATGCCGTCCAGCGTGATGTTGACGCGCGACTGGTCGATGCCACGCACGCGGAAGTACGAGTAGTTGAGGAGCGACCCGCTTTCCGAGTACGCGGTGACCGAGGGCGCCTGTCGCAGCGTGAGCGGCACGTCCTGTCCGCTGTAGTCCCGCTCGAGGCGCGTGGCATCGAGAATGGTACTGGCGATTGGCGCCAGGCCGCTCGCGCGTACCGCCGTGATGGTGAGCCGCTCCAGCGACTGCGCTGTCGCTACTCTCGTCCCCGGACTTCCCAGCGGCGACAGCGCAATGGTCATCGTGGTGTCGCTCCGGGTGACGGTCCGTTCGACGGTGACGAAGCCTGCTCGCGCGACGACGAGGCGGCCCGGGCTGCCTAACGTGACACGGAAGCGGCCATCCGCCGTCGTGACGACACTGGTGCCGGCGGCGCGCACCGACGCGCCGGCCACCGGCGTGCCGGCCACGGAGTCAGTTACGGTGCCGGCGACGATGATTGGCGCGCCTTGAGCCGCGGCCGCGGTGGCCAGGGCGCCGATCGCAAAGAGACAGGTGAGGATGTTCATTGAGCGACGAGTTGATGTCGCTCGGCCGGACCGTGAACCTGCGGGCCGTAACGGCTCGGAATCGCTGCCAGCGCCCAGTTGTGGATCCAACGCGCGAGCGCTCGCGCAGCTCGGCTGCTGCACTGGCTGACTCGGCCATCTCTGGCCGGCCACTCGCGTCTTCCTACGCCGGTACTAACCGGATCAGGTTCGACGGGACTCTCTCAGCCCCACGCGGACGCGAGGGGCACCCCGGACGAGTTGAGTGAATCCTACGCACCGGCCGGGGCCGGGGCTAGTCCGCCGCACCACTGAGGTCCGAACGCCCTGTCCGAACACTTTCGACGTCGGGATCTACTGCGGCGCACTCCCACTGGTCACTCTTCCATCCCGCTCGTTGTCGAATCCCTCGATGCGATACCGACTCAGGCTCGACCGCCTCGAACAGCTGCTCGCCCGAAGTCGCGTCAGCCAGAATCACTGGGCGATGCGGCTGGGACTCTCGCGCGGCCACTGGTCCGACCTGCGCAGCGGACGCCACCCGTTTCCCTCGTCAAAGACCAGGCAGCGCATCGTCGAGGTCTTCGCTGTCGCCGAGAGTGACCTCTTCGAGCCTGTCGCCGGAGCACGTGACGATGATTTCGATTTCCGACTCGCCATCGCCGCCAGGTTCGAACTCACGTCCGAGCTCGGGCAGGGTGGGATGGGTACGGTGTACCTCGCCAACGACCTCGTTCTGGGCCGCGTGGTCGCACTCAAGATGGTGGCGGCAGAGGCCGTGGCAGGCATTGGCGCCTCGCAGTTGGTGCAGGAGATCGCGCATGTCTCGCGCCTGCAGCACCCGAATATCCTTCCGCTGTTCGACGCCGGTGAACGCGCCGGCAGTCCGTTCTATGTCATGCCATGGGTGCGCAGCGGTTCGCTGGGGGCCCTGCTGCGTTCCCGCGTCCGTCTGCCGCTCACGGAAGCGTTAGGCATCCTCGACGGTATCGCCGCTGGTCTCGGCCACGCGCATGAGCAACGGGTGCTGCACTGCGATATCAAGCCCGAGAACATCCTCGTGCAGGGTGCGCACGCCTGGATGATGGACTTCGGCATCGCTCGCAAATTGCACTCGGGGGCCCTCGAGTGGACTTCCTTGCGGAAGGAGCTGGATTTCTCGGCCGGCACGCCGGCCTACGTAAGTCCCGAGCAGGCATCGGGCGAACCGAACCTGGACCAGCGCTCCGACGTGTACAGCCTCGCCTGCGTGGCGTATGAAATAATCGCGGGGCGAAGACCGTTTGGCGGCGAGACCACCCAGCAGATCGTCACTCGCCGCTTCCACGAGCCGGCGCCACCGATTCAGCGTTATGCGCCAGACGTCCCGTCTGCGATGGCGGACTCGATCGCGCGCGCCCTGTCGGTCGATCCAGCGCGGCGGCCGGAGTCGGCACAGGCATTCGTCGCCGAACTGCGATCCGGAGCTCGCGCAGCCTCTCCGTGGCGCAATGTCATCGCGGTTGGTCGCACGCGCGTGGTTCGCCGCCTGAGGACGATGGCATCCGGTCCGGTCCCTTCCCGGGAGAAACCCATGCCCCTGCGTGAGTGGCTATTCACCCTTCGCCAGGATATCGCGTACTCCGTGCGGCAGCGCCGGCGAAGTCCGGGACTCTCCCTCGTGGCTGTGCTGACGCTCGCATTGGCTATCGGGCTTACGACGGCAGTATTCGCCGTGGTGGACAGAGTCCTGCTGCGACCGCTGCCATTCCCTGAGCCCGATCGCCTCGTGGCGCTGCAATCGGTCGACTCGTCAGGCTCCGCCTTCTCGCGCGTTTCCTCGGCGAACTGGTCCGACTGGGATTCCGGGAATCGCTCACTCGACGCGTCGGCTGTCTATCAGTCCGGGCGCATGTCGGTCATCTGGGGCAGCGACGCAACGCGTGCGAATGGCCTGGCGGTCAGCGCCGACTTCTTTAACGTGTTGCGGGCTCGGTTCGTCGCGGGGCGCGGATTTCAGAACGCGGACCTGACGTCGCGGGCGCCGGTTGCCGTAGTGAGTGAAGGCTTCTGGCGGCGACGTCTCGGCGCAGAACCGGTCGAGGACCTGTCAATCCAGGTCAATGGGTTCAGCTACGCGGTGACCGGCGCCGTGGCCGCGACGCACGTCTGGCCCGAGGAGACTGATGTTTTCCTGCTCGACCGTCCGCGCACGTTCGGCGGCCTTGAGCGCAACAACATCAACTACCAGGCGATTGGACGGCTGGCCTCCGGTGTTACGCCGGAACGCGCACGTGAGGACCTGTCTGCCATTGCGCGTCGGATCCACGACGCGGACCCCGTCGCGTTGTATTCGTATGGCGTCGGGGTGAAGCCACTGGTCGACGACCTCGTAGGCGACTCGACGGAAATGCTCGTGCTGCTGATGGGTTCTGTGGGACTGGTCCTTCTGATCGCCTGCGCCAACCTGGCCAGCGCCAACCTGGCGCAGGGCGCGGTCCGGGTGCGCGAAATGGCGGTGCGTGCCGCCCTCGGCGCCGGCCGGCGCCGACTCGTCAGGCAGGTTCTCGTGGATCACGTGCTGCTCGCGCTCATCGGCGGCGCGTTAGGTGTCGGCCTCGCCGGTATTCTCACCCGGAGTGCGGCGCTCGTCGGTGCGGCGGAACTGCCGCGGACGGGGGCGATCAGCGTCGATCTCCGGGTGATCGTGTTCGCGTTCCTCGTGGCCACGCTTGCGGGCGTGGCGACGGGGCGCATTCCGGCGCTCCGGGCAACGCGCGTGGCGCCGGGGCGGGCGATGGAAGGCGGCACACGCGGCCACGTGGTCGGCGGGCGGGGGCTTCCGGGTCGGCTGTTCGTCATGGCGCAGGTCGCGCTGGCGCTCATGCTGATCGTTGGCGCGGGTCTTCTTCTGGAGAGCATGCGGGCCGTGCTGGCGCGGCCACTCGGCTTCGACACGCGCGGTGTCGTGCTGGCCGAGGTCACGCTGGGCGGGCCGCGCTATCGTGACAGCGCCGCGGTGCTCGGATACTGGGAAAGGCTGCGGAAGTCCCTCGCCGAGATGTCGGGCAGCCGGGGCGCGGGACTGGTGAACTGGGTGCCGCTCGTACGAGGCGGGACGGGATTCATCGAGATCGCCGGGCGAGACGTCGCGGGAGCCGGCGCGGGTTATCGCATCGTGAGTGAGGGATACTTCGAGACGCTTGGTATGCGCGTGCTCCACGGGCGCGCGTTCCAGGAGAGCGACCTTGCCAATGGCCCCCGCGTGACCGTCATCAGCAACCGGATGGCGGAGCGGTACTGGCCGGGAGAGTCAGCGCTTGGACGGCAGGTGCGCGCGACGAGTATGGAGTACTTTGGCGGCGAGGCGCCCTGGCTCACGATTGTCGGCGTGGTGAACGATGCACGCCCATTTGGCTACGAGAGCGACGAGACGACCGAAATGTATGTGCTGTACCGCCAGCTTCCGGCGTGGCGTATCGGTACGATGAGCGCCGTCGTGCGCAGCACAGGGTCGGCGGGCGCGATCATGGACGCGGTGCGGGAGCGGGTGCAGGCCGTCGACCCCGCGATCCCTGCCGATTTCACGTTCCTGCAATCCCACGCCGACCGGGTGACCGCGGCGCGGCGCTTCACGATGGCGACGCTGTCGGTGTTTGGGTTCCTGGCGCTCGTTCTCGCGGCAATCGGGGTGTACGGCGTGCTATCGTTCGCCGCTGCGCAGCGCACCCGGGAGATGGCCGTGCGCGCGGCGTTAGGCGCCGACCGCCAGCGGCTGAAACGGCTCGTCCTCGGCAGCGGCGCCGGTGTCGTCGGGGGCGGAATCGCAGTGGGGCTGCTGGGCGCCTGGTCGCTGGCCAGTCTTGCCCGGTCGCTGCTCTTCGGAGTGGAGCCCAGGGACCCGCTCGTATTTGGAGCCGCAACCCTGACCATCGCCGCGGTGGGATTGCTGGCCGCTGCCATCCCGGCGACCCGTGTCGCGCGAACGGATCCTATGGAAGCGCTACGGGATGGCTAACCGCGATCGGGTTACGGCGGTGAGGCGCGCAGCGTGGCAACGGCGTTTTCCTGGTTGCCGAGCTTGAACGTGTGAAGCGGATGCAGTCCGCCATCGACCGGATAGCCGAGGGTGAGCGTCTGGGCTGCCGGTAGCGAGCAGAAGACCGCCGTTCCCGCATCATCGGTCCTCGCGTTCAGATCAGTTTCGCGCGTCTCCCTCCCCAGCAGATCACCGTGCGCCACGGTCACCACATCCAGCCACCGCATCCGCAGCGGCGTGTTCCTCAGCGGACGGCCGGTCTGTTTGTCCACCAGCGAGACGCGCAATGTCGGCCGACGCCAGTCGCGGCCCGGGCACATCGCATCGGCGATTTCCTTCTCACCGCGCGCAACGAAGGACAGGTGTCTGGTGCCACCTTCCTGCAGGACGAACTCCTGCTCGGCCGCGCGCACACCGAACACTGCGAAATCCGGATGTTCGGCGACAATCGCATGCAGCCCCGGCGCCACGCTGTCGAAGCTAAAGCGACCTTCGGCGTCTACCATCGTTTCGAAGGCGGTGCCGACAAGTCTGATCCGCGTTCCCGTCAACGGCTTGCCAGCCCGGACGATGCGACCGGTGATAGTGCCCGGTCGGTCGAACGTCTCGAGACCGTTGACGAGGATCATCCCGCCTTCCTGCCCCAGTCCGTCCAGCAGGAGTCGTTCACTCCGGGGGCCTCCGACACCGCGGAACGAGACCAGCGAAGGGCGCGGCATCGTCAGCGTCCAGTGCTTCACGATCCACGGTCCGGTGGGAAGTCGCATGAAATGCACCTCACCCCCCACGCGCTCGTTCTGCAGTTCCCACGGCAGTTGCGTCCAGGTGAAGTCCACCAACCGCAACTCGAAGTTCATCGCATCCAGCCAGAGCGTTCCCCGAATGTCCGGCGTCATCCGGTTTCTGACCGGCACGAATTCGAGCCCAATGAGGTCCGGTCGACCCCTCCGGTTCTCGATGATCGAGAAACAGTGGTCTCGCAGGAATGCGCTTGAAAGCAGTGCGGACGCGTCTGGCGCGTAGAACGTGATGTCGCTGCTCGCGTCGACCCAGTACCCGGCGCGGGACAGGGAATCACCAGTCAGGCTCCTGAACGTTGGCTCACCGATGCCGTCGTTCTCGTCATAGGAGTGGGACGTCTCCTCCATGATCTCCGCGTTCACGGCAGAAACGCGGCGCTTGAACCGGACCAGCCGCCGCCTGATCGACGAGTCTTTCGCCGAAATGGAGATGACGGTGAGCGCCGTCCTGGCTTCTTCCCAGAGCGATGCCACGCGCGGGCCCTGGTCGCGGCGTGTGCTGCAGAGCGATCGATCCGCCACTGTGACACGGGGCAGCGTCGTGAGCGGATCGAGTGACACATCATGCACGATGGTCTGTCCCGTGCGCACGGACAGCGGGTCGGAGGTCAGGGCACGAACCCCGATGCGTCGCACCGTCACGAGATACTGGCCGGGTCCGGGCGCCGCGATGGCGTACTCGCCCCGCTGATTCGTGATGACGCTCCGAGCCGCTCCGGTATCCTGTGCAGCTCCGGCGGACTGCAGCGTCACCAGCGCGCCGGCCAGGGGGGTCCTCGATCCGGCTTCGGTGACCACACCGCGAATCACCTGTGCGCTGAGCGCCGGCGCTGCCGTCGCCAGCATAACGAGTGCAACAATAAGTGTCCGGGTGCGCGCCAGCAAGTCAGCGCACCGTCCGGGAGCGACGATGTTATCGGTGGGGATGCGACCGCACCGTACGCCCGTCTGCAGCCCGGGACGAACCTGCGCTGTCGGCGAATGGCTCGCGTCAACGACATTGCGAGCATGAGCGCTCTCCCACGCGCAGCCTCGGGTTCCACATCGGTGCGGGACCATTTCTTCCGGGCTCGGGCAGCACATCGACCAGACGCCGACGCCCTAGCATTGTCCCGCCCGGAAGTGCCCGCAAGAGCGAAGCCGGATCCTCTGAGTGGCCAGGGGCAGAATCGAACTGCCGACACGCGGATTTTCAGTCCGCTGCTCTACCAACTGAGCTACCTGGCCGGGACGATAAACGTAAACCGCGAAAGGCAGAGGCTGAAGGCCACACAAGCAGGGCGAAGGCCAGAGCCACGAGGCCAGAGGAACTACCTTCCGCCTCCGGCCTCCGGCCTCTGGCCTACCTTCCGCCTCCGGCCTCTGGCCTCTGGCCTGTCGTCGCTGTGATCACGGACTTGATGCCGCCACGAACATTGAAGTCCCCGACGACCTGCATCCACTTCGGCTCCACCGCCGCACTCAGGTCGTCGAGAATACGGTTCACGGCGCGCTCATAAAAAACCGCCGCGTCGCGGAAACTCCACAGGTAGAGCTTCAGGCTTTTCAGCTCGATGCACTTCTCGCCGGGTACGTACGTGATGTTGATGATGCCGAAGTCGGGCGCCCCGCCCTTCAGCAGCGCGAGCTCCGATGCATCAGACTCGACGCCGCCAAGCGGACACAGCGACGTGAATTCATGGCACTGCATGTGGATCTCATACGCGCGATCGGCGTACGGATTAGGAAAGGTCTCCAGCAGTTCGGGCTTGGGCATGCTCTGAATCTAGAGACGTCAGGCTCAGGCTTCAGGCTCCAGGGAAGGAGACAGGGGCGCAGGTAGCGGTACAAACTGATGCCTGCCCGCTTTCAACTTCTCTGAAGCCTGGGGCCAGACCCTGAAGCCTTGTCCGGAAGCGTGACAGTGTTGGTCCCCAGCGACATGGACAGCCCTGGAGACGAACCCTAGCTTCGAGTTGCCGTCGTAGAAACGACGGTCCTGCCGCCGCGACACGGCGTGGCGGCATAGCCCCCCGGTAACCCCGGGGGGCTCTCCTTTCTCAGTCGGTCTTCCGCAGTTCGCGCGAGCGCTCTTCCAGGATGCGCCGCTCGTCGCCAGTCAGGCTGTCGATCCCCAGCTGGGAGATCTTGTCCAGGACACGGTCGAGCTCAGTCAACTGCTCACGCTCCGCCTGCTGCGGTGGGCGCGTCGCGGGGACCGCGGGCGCAACGCGCTGCGAAACTGCCTGCTGGCTCTGCGCCACGATGTCATCGATGTCACGCGCGCGCTCGCGCGTCCGCGGCATGGACCGGGGCACCGCACGCGGCGGCTCGTCAGGCAGGTCCGGAACGGAATTCACCCGCTGCCGCAGCCGGTCGAACCCCGCGCCGGCGGTCGACGTTCGCCAGAACAGCCACGCCGCGATAAGGCCACCGCCGTGCGTGAGGTATGCTACGCCGTTGCCATCCCCTGACTGAACCGCTCCGACGGCCAGCGTGATCGCGGCCAGCGCGGTAACGAGCCACTTCACCGGAATCGGGAAGGTGAGGAACAGGTAGACCTCATCTTCGGGCCAGCGGAGCGCATACGCCATCGTCACGCCGAGCACGGCTCCAGTGGCACCCACCAGCGTCGCGTCCCGGACCAGCAGGACGTGCAGCAACCATCCCCCCAGGCCACACCAGAGGAAGAAGTTCCGGAAGGCCCGCATCCCCCAGGCATGCTCGAGTCGGGGGCCGAACACGAACAGCAGGTATACGTTGAGGAGCAGCGTCCAGAATCCACCGTGCACGAACATATGCGTGCCGATCGTCCACCACTGTCCCGGCAGCTCGCCGACGCGGAACCCCAGCGCATCGCGCATGTTCGCCGCCCCGAACAGCGTGAACTGCAGGAAGAACGAAACCACGTTCAGGGCAATCAGCCACTGAACGGCGGGCGTCATTCTTGGGAATTCCTGCTCTTCCACGGGAGGCTGCGTCATCGGGTTACTCGGGCCGCGCAATACTTACTAAACGCGGCGACACCGCGTTCTGTTCCCTCGGACCGCGGCGCGGAGCCCGTCACCCCGCACATCGCGGACCATCCTCACCGCATCGTTGCGGGGCCGCTGAGACGGGCCAGCAGCCTCAGGTCCCGGTGCCGTGCCGAGGCGTGCTCCATCATCGTGCTCCAGCGCTTGTCGAGGACACCGCGCTCGGCGGTCGGTCCTGGATGAATCACGATGCTGGTCGCGTCGCTGGCACCATGTACCTGGTCGACAATCTGCAGGTAATCAGCGTCACTCGACTCGTCGGTGCCGGCGATGGTGACGGCGTGCGCGAGTTCCAGTGACCTCGCCGAACGCAACGTCTCCACCACACGTTCCAGTGCCGGTGATGCCGTCGGCGGCTCGATCGTGACCTGGATGAGCGACAGGTACGGATGGAGCAGCGCCAGTGCCTCTGGTCGCTGGCCATCGGTGTCGGCCATGAGCTGGGTGCCGGGTGGTAACTGCTTCAGCGCCGCCGCCAGGAACTCCGCGTTCCCGAACGCGTCGCGACCGGTCACGCAGACAGAGTGGTACACCGTGCGCCCCAGCGCGCGCGACAGCTCGCGCGCCAACGCATCGGCCGTGTACATCTGCGCCGTTTC
>DAIUET010000112.1:0-2219 GCA_036845045.1 Gemmatimonadaceae bacterium
GGTGTCGAACGCGGCGCGCCACCAGCCCTCGTCCTGCGTCCGGCTCCAGCTGTGGAGGTACAGGATCCGGGGGATATCCAGGTCGTGCGTCGCCACGTCAGGCGCGGCCGCCATCGCCCAGGCGCTCAGGCCGAGTTCCTTCAGGACCGGGTCGAGCACCGAGGGATTGGCGCTCGGGATGATGATTGCACCGGCGCGGAAGCGCCGTCCCGCGGCTTCGAAATCCTCTTCCGCCGCCGACATCTTCACGTCCTTCAGCCGGTAGCGGAACGTCACCAGGTTGTTGTCACCGGTATGCTCGACCACGACGGTGTTCCCGCTGCCGGTAATGCCGCCCGGCGCAACCGCCTTCCCCGTGACCGGTCGCATCGGCTGCCCGAGCGAGGCGGCGTCGCGGAGTTCGCTCACCACGACATTGCGCGTGTACTGAAGGGTCCAGCCGGTGTCGTCGTACGGCGACGGATTCTGCGGCGCGAAGCGCTGGATCGACATGTAGATGTCCGGCACCGTGCGGTATGGCTGGTCGCCGCGGATGATCCAGTCGCCGGGCTGCACGTCGACCGTCCCGCTCCGGAAGGCGCTCGTGGCGGTGTGGAACTCGACGCCCTGCGCCATCAGATCGTTCACCAGTTGGGCGGCGTCCGCCTTCCGGCGCTGCGTGGCGGGGATCACCCAGCCGTGCACCGGACCGTCCTTCCCCTTCGCCACGGCGCGCTTGTTCTTGAGCCAGTAATTCTCGAGGAAGAACTGGCGATCCCGCGCGGTGCGGTCGAGCGAGAAGAGCAGCGCCGACTGCTGGATGTTCACGTTGTTGCGCGGACCCCAGGCGACGTTCCGCGGCGTGGGATTCGGGCGATACCACTCCCGGCTCTGTCCACCGCCCACCGTCGTGGTGTCGGGCCCGTAGCTCTGCACCTCGTAGAAGCGGCCCGTCGCGTTATGCATGTGGGCCATGAAGAACATGTAATTCGGGGTCCACCCGTCGTAGAACCCGTAGGTCCATACGCCGGGCACGCCGCGCTTGGTCAGTTCGATCACGTCCGTCTGGGCCAGGATCCACCACTCGTTCACGGTGATGGCGTCGATGCCCTCGTTGTACGGGCCCGTGCCCGTCGACGAGTAGAGCAGCGTGGCCGCCTCGTGCAGGTCGTGCAGGATCGTCGGCTTCCACTGCAGCGTGAATTTCTGGACGTTGCGCGTCAGGGCCAGGAACTGCCCCATCCCGTCCCGGTTGTTGTCGTGCTGGACGTACTTGCCCCAGTACATCATCAGCTGGCCGCGATTCACGCCGGGGTTCGCCTTTGCGTAGTTGTAGGCGTCCACCACCTTCTCACGGCCATCGACCTCGATCACCGGCGTGATGACGGTGATGACGTTGTTCCGGATGTTCTGGATGAGCGGCATCTCGCTCACCACCAGCCGGTAGGCCAGCTCCATCAGCATCTGCGGGCCGCCCGTTTCGGGAGAGTGCATGCCGCTGGTGATGTAGTAGATGGGCTTTGCGCGGCCGATCACCTGCCTCGCCTGCTGCTCCGTCGTGCGCCGGGCATCCGTCAGCGCGTCGATGTAGCCTCGATAGCGATCGAGGCTGCGGATCGTCTCCTCGCTGGCGATGAAGAGCGCAACCATGTCGCGCCCCTCCTCCGTCTGGCCGATCTTCATGAACCGCGTGCGCGCCGGCGCCGCCTTCGCGATGGCCTCGAAATACGCGTGCATCGTCTCGGCCTTATCGATGATGCCCCACGCACCCATGATGTGCCCGAAGTGCTTGAGGGGCGTCGGTACCGTCGACGATGCCGGCAGGTGGTCGACGTATTCCGTGGTGATGCGCGGATCGCGCAGGAATTCCCTGATCTGCTTCGTGTACTCCTCGTCGACCCGTTGCTGCGCGGAGGCAGGCGACGCGAAGGCAACGGCGAAAGCGGCAGCGACGAGACGAGTCGCATTGACGCGACGCGACATGGCGATCCTCGGAGTTCGGTGAAAAACGGTGGTGCGCGGGAACTGCGCGTCACACTGCGGCGCCACCGGAGTACGCGCAACCGGGCTGCTCTGCTCATTGTGCCCGCGCCGGGCCACCCAGAGCCTCCATCCAACGACCACTTGACCGCTCGGAGTCGGCGCGCAGCCCGTACCAGGACACCTCTACTTGACTTAATGTAAAGTATCCTGGACATTATGTCCATGTTGCACGTCTTCAATTCGGGGGACGTTCGGTG
>DAIUET010000112.1:2229-9904 GCA_036845045.1 Gemmatimonadaceae bacterium
TGCTCGGAGTCGGCGCGGAGCGCGAACAGGACACTGCTACTTGACTTAATGTAAAAGATCCTTTACTTATAGCACACGACACTTTACCTCGGAGGAGTCATGTCGGCCAAGCCTGTTGCCTCTGCAACTCCGTTCATTGCTCGTCCCGCGTTCTGGGTCGCCGCGTGGTTCGTGGCGTGGGTGGGCGCCCGGATGATCCTCGAAAACCCCTCGATCCCGGGTTGGGCCCGCATCGCGGCCGCCCTCGCGCCCGTTCCATTAGCCGGCGTGGCACTCCTGACCGTTCTCCGCGGCGCGCGCGAACTCGATGAGCTCGAAAAACGGATCCAGCTCGAAGCGCTCGCCTTCGCGTTCCTCACGACGCTGCTGCTCATCATGACGCTGGGTCTCATGGAGCTGGCGATCACCCTGAACCGCGATGACTGGAGCTACCGGCATGTCTGGGCCATGCTGCCGTTGCTGTATTTCTCTGGACTGGTGCTCGCGCGGAGGCGGTACGCGTGAAGAACCGCCTGAAAGTCCTGCGCGCCGAGCGAGACTGGTCACAGGCAGACCTGGCCGATCGACTCGCCGTCTCCCGACAGACCATCAACTCCATCGAGACCGGCAAGTACGACCCGAGCCTGCCACTCGCCCTCCGCATCGGAAAACTCTTCGGACATCCGGTCGAGAAGATCTTTCTCGACGATGGTGAGGGGTGAGGCCGGAGTGAGGAGCGGGTTTCGCCTCACTCCGCACCACTTACCCGCTGGTTAACTTGTCGGCGCCAACCTGTCGGGAGCCGACTCAATGAGCAGCCAGCCTGGAATCGTCCGCGCGCTTTGTACGCTTTCCCTGAGCATCGCCATCGCGGCACCTGTCACGACCGGTGCGCAGGACACGGGCCGCGGAGGTCGAGGTGGTGGGCGCGGCAGCCAGACCGTCATCACCGACACGGCGCGCGCCCGACAACTCTTTGTGAGCAACCGCCCCGAGGATCACCGCCAGGCGAACTTTGATCTGCAGATCCAGCAGCGGCTCGTCGCCGAAAGCCTGACGGTCGTCCGGAGTCGTGGTGTCCTGGAGTACACCACCGTCAGGTACCGGAGCAGCGTGGATGGGATGGAGATCCCGGCATCGCTCTACCAGCCGCTCCAGAAGCGAGGCGCCCGCGGTCACGCGGCCATGGTCTGGGTGCATGGGGGCGTGCACGGAAGCTGGTGGAGCTATCGCCTGTTCCCCTTCGTGAAGGAGGCGATCCAGCGCGGGTACGTCATCATCGCGCCGGAGTACCGGGGCAGCACGGGGTTCGGTGCCGCGCACTACAACGCGATCGACTACGGGGGAAAGGAGCTGGACGACGTCGCGTCGGCCGTCGAATACCTCAAGACGCTGCCTCACGTGGACCCGGAGCGGATCGGGATCATGGGGTGGAGCCATGGCGGCTACATCGCCTCGCTCCTGCTCTTCCGGGATCAGCATCCGTTCAAGGCCGGCGCCGCGATGGTGCCGGTCACGAATCTCGTCTTCCGCCTTGGCTACAAGGGACCCGGCTATCAGTGGCAGTTCTCGACGCAGAAGGACGTCCAGGGGCTGCCTCACGAGAAGCGGCAGCTGTACATCGATCGGTCGCCGCTCTACCACGTGGAGAAACTGAAGGTGCCGATCCTGGTGCACGTGGCAACCAACGACACCGACGTCGATTACGTCGAGGACCAGCAGCTGGTATGGAAGCTCCGCGCGCTCAAGCCCGACCTGGCCGAGACGAAGATCTACGTCGACCCCGTGCCCGGTCCGTCGAGCGCCGGTCACACGTTCAACCGGCGGGTGAACCCGGAGACGTGGGAGCGTGATGACTCACCTGACCAGATCGATTCCTGGAACCGGACCTGGACGTTCTTCGACTGGTGGCTGCGGCCCTACGAGGATCGATCGAAGGCGCGGATGTAGCACAGGGTCGGGAGTCGAGGCTCGGGGGTCGACGTCAGTCTCGAGGTGCAGGAAGGAGAAACCTGCGCGCCGAAGCCTAACGCCTTCGCGCGAGCCTCGAGCCCCGACCCTCGAGCCTCGACCCTCGACCCTCGACCCTCGACCGTCGACCCTCGACCCTGTTCGTAATGCCGGAACTCCTCGACACCGTCGGCCCCCTCGGCCTGACGTGGTTCCAGTGGCTGGCCCTGCTGACGATCGTGCTGGGCAGCGTGCTGTTCGGCAACGTGGCCGGCCGGATCGTGCGGGCCATCGTCGGTCGAGTCGTGAGGCGGACACGCGCCACGTGGGACGACGCCCTGCTCGCCCGACTGGCCGGGCCGCTGAGCGCGGCGCTCGGTTTAGCGCTCACGGCGGCGCTGGTCCCTGCTATCGCGCTTCCCACGGACGTGTCGATCGTCGCGTACCGGATCATCCGCACCGGATACTTCGCCCTTTTCTTCTGGACGCTGTTCCGCCTCGTCGACGTGGGCTTCCAGCTCCTCGGCGAGTCGATGTGGGCCCGGTCCGGGCCATCCCGTTCCCTCATCCCGTTAGGCACGCGGGTGGCGAAGGTCGCACTGTTCGCCATGGCGGCCGTGGCCCTACTGTCGTACCTCGGCTACCCGGTGGCCAGCCTGATCGCAGGGCTCGGCATCGGGGGCCTCGCCCTCGCCCTGGCGGCGCAGAAAACCGTCGAGAACCTTTTCGGTGCCTTCTCCATCGGGGTGGACCAGCCGTTCCGCGTCGGCGATACGGTCCGCGTGGAGGATTTCCTGGCCGTCGTGGAACGGATCGGCTTGCGCTCGACCCGGTTCCGTACGCTGGACCGCACCATCGTCACGATCCCCAACGGCAAGCTCGCCGACAGCCGCATCGAGTCGTTCACCGCGCGCGACCGCATGCGCCTGGCGACGGTCATCGGACTGGTGTATGGCACGACCGAGGCGCAGGTCCGCGAGGTGCTCGACGGATTCCGCCGCGTGCTGCAGGAGCAGCCGAAGCTCTGGCCGGAGGGCGTCACGGTGCTCCTCCGCGGCCTCGGGTCCTCGTCACTCGACATCGAAGTAGCGGCCTCCTTCCAGACGGAGGACTACGGCGAATTCCAGGCGATCCGCCAGGAAGTGCTCCTGGGATTCCTGCAGGTCGTGGAACGGGCCGGGACCTCGCTCGCCTTCCCCACCCAGACCCTGCACGTGGTTACGCCGCCGTCGCACGCTCGTTAGGTAGCGCAGGACCGGACTGGAGTGAGGGAAGGCGCGTCCCGGAGTCGTGATCCACCGGCGCCAGACCCATCGACGGGCGGCTCCCACGGCGGCGGTGACCCCCGCGCTTCTACTTTGTCCCTGGTTCCGCTACTCTTCGACGATGCCCCACGCCATGCCGAAAGCCACCGCCACCCGCTCCCGGTCCATCCAGGAGCGCGCCGCCGCCTTCCGGGACAGCCACGCGGGCCGCGCGACGTGGCAGATGATCAACACGCTCGTTCCCCTGGTCGCCGGATTCGCCCTGATGTTCTGGGGAGTGTCCAACGCCTGGTGGCTGACGCTGCTCCTGTTGCCCGTCACCGCGCTCCTCTTCGTGCGCACGTTCATCATCATGCACGACTGCGGCCACGGGTCGTTCACGGGATCGCGGCGCGCCAACGAAATCATCGGATTCATCACCGGGGTCATCACGCTCACGCCCTTCGCCCAATGGCGCCGCGACCATGCGCTGCACCATGCCTCGTCAGGCGACCTCGATCGGCGCGGCCATGGGGACATCGAGACGCTGACGATCGACGAGTACCGCGCCCTGAGCCGGTGGGGCCGCTTCAAGTATCGGTTCTACCGGAATGCGTTCGTCATGCTGGTGCTCGGGCCGCTGTACCTGATCGTGCACTACCGCCGTCCGGCGCCGTCTGAAGCGACACGGGCCGCGAAGAGTTCCGGTGTGCACTTCACCAACCTGCTGGTGGTGCTGATGATCGCCGGACTGACCTGGCTGGTCGGCTGGCGCGCGATGCTCCTGGTGTACCTGCCGGTCGTGTACTTCGCGTCAGCCGCCGGCATCTGGCTCTTCTATGTGCAGCACCAGCACGACCACGCGCACTGGGATCATCACGAGGACTGGGACTACGTCACGGCCGCCATGCACGGCAGCTCGTTCTACCGACTCCCGCGCGTGCTGGAGTGGTTCACCGGGAGCATCGGCCGTCACCACGTGCACCACGTGGACCCGCGGATCCCGAACTACCGGCTGAAGGATGCGCACGAGGCGGTACCCGAGTTCCGGTCCGTCCCCGAGCTTACGTTCTGGAAGAGCCTGCGCACCACGTCGCTCAAGTTGTGGGATCCGCACCAGCGGCGGCTGGTTGGATTCGACGCGCTCCGGCACAGCTGACGGACCTCGAGAAAGCGCCCCGCCCGGACATCGAGCGGGGCGCTTGTTTCGTCCGGACCTGCGGCTACTCCGACCGGAGCACGTCCGCCGGGTCGACGCGACTGGCGCGCCGCGCCGGGATCCAGCTCGCCAGCGCGGCAATGCCGGCCAGGAGCGACGATGCGACGACGAGCGTCAGCGGGTCACCCGGCGCGACACCATAAAGGAAGGCCCGCAGGAAGCGCGCGGCCACGGTGAACAGCAGCAGTCCGCCGGCGATGCCCGCTGCGGTGAGCACGAGCCCCTGCCCCGTCATCATCGCCGCGACCGAGCGCGGTGAGGCGCCCAGGGCGACACGCACCCCCAGTTCGCGAGTCCGCAGGGTCACGACGTAGGCCATGACGCCGTACAGGCCGATCGCGCCTAACAACAGCGTGACGACCGCCGCCGCGCCGAGCATGACGATCATGAACGAGAGACGGCTCATCGAGTCGCGCATGACCGCTTTCATCGGGCGCACGTCGAACACCGGGAGCGTCGGATCGAGCTCGCGGACGACGCCCAGCACGGAATTCCTGATGGCCGCCGGATCGATCGTGGTCCGCACCACCAGCGCCAGCGTGCGCTGCGACTGGCCGTACAACGTGTCGCGATCGGCGGTGAGCGGGAAATAGACCGTCTGGGACGGCGGTGTGGCGAGCGACGTGTCCCGCGCGTTGCCGACGACGCCGACGACGGTGGTCCAGGGACTGGAAGGCAGGGTCCGGAATCGCTTGCCGATCGCCGCTCGCCCTGTCGGGTCTTTCCAGAACTGCTCCGCCGTGCGCTGGCTGACGATCGCCTCGCCCGGCCGCTGCACGCCCGTCTGGTCGAAGGTCCGTCCCGCGATCACGGGAATGCCCATGGTGTCGAAGTACTTCCCGTCGGTGCTCGTGTAGAGTTGCAGCGGCGGTATCTTCGATTCCGACGTTGCATCGCCCTCGGCGTAGAACGGGTTCTGGTTCATCCCGTACCGCAGCAGGGGGAGCCGGCTGGTGAGCCCCGCCGTGCGCACGCCAGGTACCTGGGCGACACGCTCGGTCAGCGCCGACCAGAACCGCACGATGGTGGAATCGTTTGCATAACGAGCACGGGGCAGCGACAGCCAGAAGGTCGCCAGGTTCGAGGCCTCGAAGCCTGGACGAACCGCCGTGAGCTGCTGGAACGTGCGGAGCAGGAGACCCGAGCCGGCGAGCACGACCAGCGCCAGCGCGATCTGAACCGAGACCATGGCGCCGCGCAGTCGATGCTGCGCCCTGCCGGCGGTGCCGCCGCGACCGCCTTCGCGGAGTGCATTCGCGAGCGGCACGCGCCCGACGCGGATTGCGGGAATGGCACTCGTGAGCAGCGCCGCCAGGATGGTCACGACGACCGCGAACATCACCGTCGGTGCATCGATCGCGAGCTCGGCCAGGCGCGGAATGTCAGCGGGTCCGGTGAGCACCAGTGCGCGGATGGCGAGATACGCCACGAGAAGCCCGGCGACGCCGGCGATGCCTGCCAGCAGCACGGACTCCGAGAGGAAGTGCGTGAGCACGCGGGCGCGTCCTGCGCCGAGCGCCTCCCGGACCGCAAGCTCGCGCTGCTTGCTGTCGGCGCGCACGAGGATCAGGTTCGCCACGTTCGCGCAGGCGACCAGCAGCACCAGGCCCGCGGCGGCGCCGAGCATCCACAATGTCGTGGCGATGGAGGCGGTCTGATCCTGCCGCAACGGAACGAGGATCGGGCTCGGCCTGGCCTGCTCGAGCAGCATGCGCCACGGTACGCCCGGGGCCAGATCCGGGAACAATTCGCCGACGCGGGGCAGGACGTTGGCGAACTCACGGACGGCGGCGTCCATGGTGACGCCCGGTTTCAGCCGCGCGACGCCATCATAGTTGAATCCTCCCGCAAAGGTCGCGTTCGGGTCGAGCTGCAGCGGAAACCAGAGGCGCGTCTCCGCGTCGGGATACCGGAAGCGCCGCGGCATGACGCCGACGATCTCGCGCGACAGGCCGTTCACCTCGATCAGGCGGCCGATGATGGAGGAGTCGGCACCGAACCGGGTTTTCCACAAGTGTTCGCTGATGATCACCACCATCGGCCCGTTAGGCACATCCTCGGCGTCGGAAAAGTTCCGTCCCAGGATCGGCGAGACCTGAAGCGTCGGGATGAGGCTCGCGGTGATGGATGCGGACGTGAGTCGTTGTGGTTCGCCGTCACCCCCGGGCGCGGCCACGTTGACGGCTCCCTCCTGCGAGAGACCGATGTTCTCGATGGCACCGACGAAGCGCTTGTACGCGAAGAAGGTACCCGAGGTCTGGTTGGCCTTGTCGATCGAGACTCCAGGCAGGGCGTGCCAGGCGCCCACGAGCCGTTCGGGATCGCCGAAGGGCAACGGTCGCAGGAGCACGCCGTTGATCACCGCGAAAATGGCGACCGGGGCGCCCACGCCGATGACCAGCGTGAGGATTGCACTGATGGTGAACGCGGGCGTCCGGCGCAGCGACCGCCAGGCGAACCGCAGGGGTTGGGCGATGGACACGAAAGGAAGGTGAAGTTGCAGCACCTACGATCCGTCGTGCCCCCGGGTTTCTCGCGCCGGTGTTTCGCGCGGCTGAAATCACCGGGAGTCGAGGCAGCATTAACGAAACGGACGCCCGGAGGCGTCCGTTTCGTGTCCGTCGTGGAAGTCGATCAGAACGTCACGAAGGCATTGCTGGAGCACACCGTCGCGTTACTCGTCAGGCAGACCTTGTAGGTGAAGGTACCGCTTCCACGCCCGTCGAGCGTGTCGGTGGACGACCCGGCGGCCGGGCCGCTCCCGATGATTCCACCATCGCGATAAATGGACACCGGTCCGGATGCGCCCGACCAGGTCAGGTCCACCTTGCGGACTCCTCTCACCTTGTAGCCCACGGCACTCAGGGTGATTCCGCTGCCACCCGGAGCGCTGACCGTCACCGACTGCGAGCTCGATCCGGTCGCGCCGTCGTCGTCCGTCACGGTCAGCGTCACGGTGCGGGTGCCGCCACTCGAATAGGTCCTGGTCGTCGTCGCACCGGAACCGGTCGTGCCGTCGCCGAAATTCCACGAATAGCTCTGTATCGTGCCGTCGCTGTCTGTCGACGCCGATCCATTGAAGCTGCAGGTCAGGTCGGTGCACGAGAACGTGAAGGACGACGTGGGCGGGTTGTTCGTTCCGCCGCCGCCGGCAATCACGCTGTACAACAGGAGATTCGGCGAGCCGGTACCGGGATTCGTGACCTTGCCCGTCGACGCGCCGCCTTCGATGGCCGTCTCGACCTGCGATGACGTCGCGTTCGTGTTCGCGCTGAGGTACAGC
>DAIUET010000113.1:0-9709 GCA_036845045.1 Gemmatimonadaceae bacterium
CCGGCCGCGGAATGACGTGAAACTTCCACTTGAAGGCGCCGGTGCGCGCATCGTACGCGAGGATATCACCCGGGACGTTCTCGATGCGCGTCTGGTTATAGCCCTGCTCCGCCGAGTTGTTGACGATGATGACGCCGTTGACGACGATGGGCGGTGACGACGTCGTGATATAGCCGATCTCCAGCGGGATCCCCTTCGCGGGATCATACGGCTGCTTCAGGTTGAGCCATGGATCCCAGTCCTTGATGACGTCGGCGACGAGGTCGACCGAGCCGGTGGACGGGAACCCCGGGATCGGGATGCCCTTCCCCCATCCTTCAAGCGGCTTGCCCGTTTCCACATCGAGGGCATGCAGGAAGAACGCGGGCGTGGTCACGTACACGATGCCCTTGCCGTCGATCTCGGCGTACGCCACGCCCTTGCCGTGGCTGGCGCGCATCGAGTACTCCCAGCGCGGAGTCTCCGGCTCCTGGAACGTCCACAGCGTCTTTCCCGTGGCGGGATCGAGAGCGACGACGGTGCGCTTGGGCCCCGCGGTCGAGATCAGCTTCCCGCGCGCGTAAATGGGGAGGTTTCGCGCGAGCGTCTCGCCGCCGAGGGGAACCGGCGAGTCCGATCCCTTCCACTCCCAGGCTACGCGGAGCTGGTTGAAGTTGGACGCGTTGATCTGGTCGAGTGGCGCGTAGCGCGTGGCGCTCGAGTTGCCGTTGATGTCGCGCCACTCACCTGGCGGGTTGTCGCCACGCTGTGCGGACTGGTTCCTCGCGAAACCGGCCGCGGCAGCGACCGACACCAGCACGGTCGCGATGGCGACCGGATATCTCCGCCTGTGCACTCTCATGATCACTCCCTCGCTCGGCGCCTGCTGCGCCCGGGCAGTCGGTGTTCCTGATGACTCGGTCGAGTCCAGGAGGCTGAACGTTCTCAGGCTATCGATGGGATCGCGTTTGGCAAGGATACGCGTGGCCAGCGCCTGTCGTTAGCGGCGGCCTCGCAAGCCGCTCAGCCTCGCGCCTCCAGCCGAACGACCGAGCCACGGCCAATGCCGAGCGCGGCTGCACTACCGTCACGCACCGCAATCTCTATCAATCCGGATGAGCCTGTAAGGGCAACGAGTTCGCCGCTGGGGACATCGCTGTAGGTGCGCCGGAACGGGATCGTGCGATTGCCCACCAGCAATTCGCCAACGTGAACGCCGATCAGGTTGGTGACGGCATTGCCAAAGCGGTCGATCGCGATCACCTCGCCCCGGAGGCGGCCGTCCGCCTCCCGGATCGCCTCCGGTGTGCGCCGGATGACGGGGTCCGGGTGCGGCGTGCCTAACGAATCGAGTGGCACGCCCCGGGCCAGCGCCGCGGCGGCGGGAGCAAAGACGTCCCGCCCGTGAAAGGTCGGCGCCGCGTCCGCCGGCACGCTGAGCGAGACGACGCTCGCGCCGGGAACCAGCAGCGCGGGTGCCAGCACCCCGTTGTCGGGCCCGACGAGGAACCGGTCCTCGCTCCGCACCGCGATCGCCGGTCGATCCGACCCTACTCCCGGATCGACGACGACCAGGTGGATCGTCTCCGGCGGGAACCGCCGCCAGTACCGCGCCACGGCCAGGCGCGCGGCGTCGATCTCATGCGGCGGAATGTCGTGTGACAGATCGATCAGCTGCACGCCGGGAGCCGACGACAGCAGCACGCCCTTGAGCTCCGCGACGTAGCCGTCGGCGGTGCCGAAGTCGGTCAGGAGGGTGATGAGGTGCGCCGGGGTGACAGGCAAACGTTTCGCGTTCGGGTCAGCAGCGACTCCCTGACCGGATGTGAGCTGTGGGATGTGGGATGAACTTCAACGCGGATACCATCCGCTTCGATCGGATCCCGCGTTCTCCCACGTCCCACCTCCCACATCCGGTCTATGGCTCGCCGAGGACGATGCCTAACGATGACGCGAGCCCGCGGGCCAGCGCGTCGATGGCCCTGGCGGCGCCCGACGCGGGTTCGGCGAGTACGATCGGTCGGCCTTCCTCACCACTCTCCAGCACCCGCGGGTAGAGCGGCACCTGCCCCAGCAACGGTAGCTCCAGTTCGTCGGCCAACCGCTGTCCTCCACCCGAGCCGAAGATCGCCGTCGGCTTGCCGCAGTGCGGGCATTCGAACCAGCTCATGTTCTCCACGATGCCCAGCACCGGCACGCCGACGCGCATGAACATTTTCGCGCCGCGGAGGGCGTCACCGGTCGACACGTCCTGCGGTGTCGTGACGATGATCGCGCCGCGCACCTGCGTCGCCTGCACCAGGGACAATTGTGCGTCGCCGGTGCCGGGCGGCATGTCGACGATCAGCGTGTCGAGCTCTCCCCAGTTCACGTCGCGCAGGAACTGCGTGACAATCTTCATGACGATCGGGCCACGCCAGATGGCCGGCTGGTCGCGTTCGATCAGGAACCCGAGGCTGATCACCTTCACGCCGTGCGCCTCGAGCGGGATGATCTTCTCGTTCACGACCGGCGGCGGTGCATTCACGCCCATCATGCGCGGGACGTTGGGTCCGTAGACGTCCGCGTCCATCAGTCCTACCCGTGCGCCGCGCGCCGCCAGCGCGGTCGCCAGGTTCACGGCCATCGTCGACTTCCCCACCCCGCCCTTGCCGCTCGACACGGCGATGACATGGCCCAGTCCGGGATAGACCACTGGTGGCGGCACCGAAGGTCTCGGCGCCGCCGGCCGGTCGTCCATGACCGGAAGCGCGCGCGCCGCCGCACTACGCGGCGGTTTCGGTTCGCCCTGCCGTGGATCCTTCACGTCGATGGAGACCGCGGTCACGCCCGACACGCGTTCGACCGCCTGCCGGACGTCACGCACCAGCGTCGCGTCGTCGCCAGCGTCCAGGATCATCGTCAGGCGGACCTTGCCCTCGAGGGTCGTTCCGATGTCCTTCACCATTTCCGATGACAGGACGCCCGTCCCCGTGCGCGGGTTGATGACCGTGCCAAGCGCAGCGGCGATGCGTTCCTGGAGCGTCGGTGCCATGCGGTGGTCGGCGGGGGAAGTCAGGGCGAGGCGCCGTTGCCTTCGGCGCTGACCGGACCCATGAAGTCCCGCGCGGCCTTCACCACGCGGTCGCGCACGTCGTCCAGGTTTCCCGTCACCAGCGCCCCCGACGCCTTTTCGTGGCCGCCGCCACCGAACTGGCGCGCCAGTGCGTTTACATCCACGTCGCCCGTGGAACGGAAGGACACCTTCACCTTGCCGTAGCCGAGGTCGCGGAAGAAGAGCGCGACGCGCGTCCCGGCCACGGAGCGCGGGTGTTCCACGATACCGTCGAGGTCATCGGAGCTGACGCCGTACCGGTCCATGGCCTCGTTCGTCACCGACACCCACGACAGCCCGAACCTGGCGTCCACGCCTAACGTGTCGAGTGCGTCGCGCAGCAGCTGCAGGCGCCCCGGCGACAGCGACGCGTAGATCCGCCGGTAGGTGAGCTCCGGGTCGACACCGACCGCGATGAGCTGCGCCGCGATGGCGTGGGCGCGGGGCGTGGTGTTGCTGTACCGGAACCCGCCCGTATCGGTCAGGATCGCCGTGTACAACGCCTCGGCGATCGGCAGGTCGATCTCGAGTTCGAGGACCTGGGCAAAGTCGTACAGCAGTTCACCGGTCGCGCAGGCCGCCGTGTCGGCCAGCACGATGTCGCCCGCCGGCTCCTCGGTGGGCACGTGATGATCGATCACAATGCGAGGCCCCGGCAGTGCCTTCGCCGCTCCGGCCAGGCTGCCAAGCCGCTTCACGTCGCTCACGTCGAGCGAGATGAGTGCGCCGGCGCTGCGCAGCGCCTCGGGTCCGCTCCCGGTCCGGTCGTCGAGACCCTTCCTGAGAAACGCGAAGAGCGACGGCCACGGCGTCGGGTTGACGACGATCGCCTTCACGCCGAGTTGCGGCAGCAGTCGGGCCATGGCCGCCACCGAACCGGCGGCATCGCCGTCGGCATTGATGTGCGTGGTAACCGCGACCGACTGGACACCGGTCAGCGCCTGGGCGATCCGAAGGACGGCTTCGGACCGGGCGCGGGGAATCTGCAGGAAGGACGACAGGGGCATCGCAGGGTGCCAGAGAAAAGCGGCGCCCCGGAGGGCGCCGTCGAAAACTAACCTGCGAGCGGGGGGCCCGTGGGCTATTGTCGGTTCGCGAGCCGGGAGTGATGCCGGCCGTAGAAGAAGTAGATCGCCAGGCCGAGAGCCATCCAGATGATGAGGCGGAGCCATGTGTCCTTCGGCAGCCAGTACATCATCAGCCCGCAGATGACGATCGCGAGAATCGGGACGACCGGAACCCAGGGCGTCCGGAACGGGCGATTCAGTTCGGGACTGCGGCTTCGCAGCACGAGGATCCCGGCGCTCACGATGACGAACGCGAGCAGCGTGCCGATGGAAACGAGCTCGCCGAGCAGTCCGATCGGGAACAACCCGGCGACGAACATCGCCACCGTACCCGTAATGATCGTGGCCAGGTACGGCGTCTGGAATCGCGGATGGATCTTCCCGAACACCGCCGGAAGGAGACCGTCACGCGACATCGAGTAGAAAATACGCGGCTGTCCCATCAGCATGACCAGGACAACCGACGCGAGACCCGCGATCGCTCCGATGTTGACGAGATATCCCAGCCACGCGAGCCCCGGCCCGGCTGCCTGAATCGCGACGAATACGGGGTGCGGCACCCCGAGCTCGGTGTATTTCGCCATGCCCGTCATGACCAGCGACATGAGGATGTACAGCAGCGTACAGATGGCGAGCGAGCCGAGAATCCCGATCGGCAGGTCACGCTGCGGATTTCGCGCTTCCTGGGCCGCGGTGGAGACGGCGTCGAAGCCGATGTAGGCAAAGAAGATCACGCCCGAGGCGCGGAACACCCCGCTCCAGCCGAACTGTCCGAACTCGCCAAGGTTGGGTGGGATGAACGGCGTCCAGTTCGCCGAGTTCACGTACTGGAAGCCGAACCCGATCACCAGGAGCACGATGGCGACCTTCACGATCACGACGATGTTGTTGAACCGCGCCGATTCCCTGATGCCGATGACGAGCAGCGTCGTGAGCGCGGCGATCAGCAGCATCGCCGGCACGTTCAGGATGCCGGCTCCCACCTGAAAGCCCTGCGCTACGCAGTCCTCGATCCGCACCGGCGTGTGGCTGACCGCGTCGACGGCGATGCCGCCCGACGCGGGATCGATACAGATCTGTGAACGGACCAGCGTGTGTGTCCCCTCGACGCTCAGTGGCGCACCGACCAGTGCCGCGGGCAGCGTGATCCCCAGCTCGGTGAGGAAGGCCGTGAAGTACCCCGACCACCCGACGGCGACCGTCGACGCCGCGAACAGGTACTCGAGGATCAGGTCCCAGCCGATGATCCAGGCGATGAACTCGCCTAACGTCGCGTACCCGTACGTGTACGCGCTTCCGGCGATGGGAATCATCGACGCGAACTCCGCGTAGCAGAGCCCCGCGAAGAGACAGCCGAGCCCGGCGATCAGGAACGAGATCACGATACCGGGCCCCGCGTACTGTGCCGCCGCCTGGCCGGTCAGGACGAAGATGCCGGCGCCGATGATCGCACCGATCCCGAGAAGGACGAGGTTACTCCCGGTCAGTGTCCGGCGGAGTGTCGGACCGTCCGTGCCCTCGGACTCCTGCATGAGTTGCGTGATGCTCTTCCTGGACCACAGGCCCATGGGGGAACTCCGGACGAAGGTGCGCGCAACCTTTGCCCGGGCCTCCGCTTTGTCAATCGGTAAAGCGGGCGATGGTGAAGCGGCCTCGGTGTTACGAGGCGTGGCTCGCATTTTTTTGCGGAATTTTAGTCACGATCGGCGCGCTCACCCCGACATCGTTCGACGCTCGTGCACCCCGCAATCGGTCACCCGGCCCCTCGAACGATGACTCGTGACGTCGTGCTCGGACTCTACGTGTTCATGCTCGCCGTCTTCGTCGGATACGAAGTCATTGCGCGTGTTCCGTCGGCGCTGCATACGCCCCTGATGTCCGCGACCAACGCGATTCACGGCGTCGTGTTACTCGGGGCCATTCTGGTGGCCGGCGCGGCGGACCGCATGTCGAGCCACGTGCTGGGGTTCATCGCCCTCGTCCTGGGGTCCGCCAACGTGTTTGGCGGCTTCGTGGTGACCGAACGCATGCTCAACCTCTTCCGGACGGACCGGCGCAACCCTCGATGAGTACGTCGGTGCGGGATACGGTTGTCAATCTCGGGTATCTCGCCGCCACGATTCTCTTCATCCTGGGACTCCGGTTTCTCAGCTCGCCCCGCACAGCGCTTCGCGGGAATCGGGCGGCCGCGACGGGCATGGCCATCGCCGTCGCGGTGACCCTGCTCGATCCGGACGTCGTGGCGTTCCGTTCCATCCTCTTCGCCGTACCGTTAGGCGCGGTGATCGGCGTGCTGGCGGCGCGGCGCGTCCCCATGACCGCGATGCCCCAGATGGTCGCCCTGTTCAACGGGTGCGGTGGCGCGGCCGCTGCCGCGGTGGCGGTCGCGGAGTGGCTCCAGGGGGCGGTGTCCGGCGGGTACGGGGGATCTGCCGCCGTCGTCGCGGGAACGATCATCGGATCGGTCTCGTTCAGTGGCAGCGTCGTCGCGTTCGGCAAGCTGCAGGAAATCCTTCCCGCGCGACCGCTGTTGTTCCCCCTGCAGCGGCTCGTGAACGGAGCACTCCTGCTGCTGGCGGTCACGGTTGCAGTCTGGGTCGTGGTGGGCGCCTCGAGCGCGGTGCACCTGTGGCTGCTCGCAGCGACATCCGTCCTCCTCGGTGTGTCCGGCACGGTGCCGATTGGCGGAGGAGACATGCCGGTGGTAATTGCCGTGCTCAACGCCATGACCGGCGTCGCCACCGCCCTCACGGGCGTCGTTCTCGACAACGAGATGCTGCTCGTGGCCGGCGTCCTGGTTGGTGCGTCGGGCATGCTCCTGACCCTGCTCATGAGCCGCGCAATGAACCGATCGCTCGCCAACATCATGTTCAGTGGCTTTGGCGCACCCGCGGCTGCCACGACCTCGCAAAGCGGTAGCGCGCTCGCCGCGCGCAGCGCCTCGGCCGAGGACTGTGCCATCGCGCTCGCGTATGCCAGGCGCGTCGTGATCGTACCGGGTTACGGGATGGCAGTGGCGCAGGCACAGCACGAGCTCCACGCCGTCGTCGAGTTTCTCGTCAGGCGGGGCATCGATGTGGCCTACGCCATCCACCCCGTGGCGGGACGCATGCCGGGGCACATGAACGTGCTGCTGGCCGAGGCCAATGTCCCCTACGAGCAACTGGTCGAGATGGACCAGGTCAACCAGGTGATGCCCCAGACGGACGTCGTGGTCGTCGTCGGGGCCAACGACGTCGTCAACCCGGCCGCGCGCGACGATCGCGCAAGCCCGATCTACGGGATGCCGATCATCGATGCCGATCGCGCCCGGCTCTCGATCGTGCTCAAACGCGGAATGAGTGCCGGGTTCGCCGGCATCGAGAATCCCCTCTTTTACCGGGACACGACACGCATGCTGTTCGGCGATGCGCGGAAGTCGCTCCAGTCCCTGCTGGAAGCACTCAAGGCCGCCTGACGACGGTCAATGCCGCGCGTCCGGCGCGATCGCGACCGGCTCGGGAATGTCCGCGGCCGGAAGCAGCAGGGTGAAGATGCTGCCGCCGCCCGGCCGATCACCGTAATGGATTGCCCCGCCTTGCTCGGCGGCCAGCCGGCTTGCAATCGCGAGGCCGAGGCCCGCGCCCCCCACGTCGGGAGCAACGCGCGGGGCGCGATAGAACGGCGCAAAGATCTTCTCCTGTTCCGCCGGCGGTATTCCTGGACCGCGATCGGCGACCTGAAACCACAGCTGCGCCCCCTGACGTCCGAAGCTCAGGTCCACCGGCGCGTCGGGCGGCGAGTACTTCACCGCATTCTCGACCAGGTTCCCGAGCGCGCGTACCGACAGTGTGAGGTCGAAGGTCCCGGCCAGATCGGAATCACCGTCCTCGTTGACGGTCCTGACCTTCGTGTCCGCGGCGATGTGACCGGACACGCGCTGCAGGGCAGCGCCGACCAGGTCGGTCGCCATGTTGAGCTCGAGCCTGAGCGGCATGGAGCGCGCGTTCAGCCTGGACAGGTCCAGGAGATCGGTCACGAGCCGGTTGAGCCGGTCGGCTTCCTCCTCGATCACGCGTCCTTCGGATTCGCCGCGCGTTGCGAGCTTCGATCCCAGTGCCTTGATCGTGGTGAGTGGTGTCCGAAGGTCGTGCGAGAGCGTGGCTATGAGCGATGCCTTGAGGGCGTCGGCCGCCCGATAGATCTCCGCTCTGCGCCTCGCGCCCTGGCTTCACTGGCGCGCTGCCGTGCCTGCGTGGTCAGGTGCGCGGCGACGATGCTCGTCACCAGGAAGGTCACCAGCACGATCCAGTCCAGAGGATCGGCCATGACGAGCGAGTTCTGGTACGGCAGGAAGAAGAAGTGGAGGTCGATGAAGGCCACGGCGGACAGCGCCACGCCCAGGGACCGGCCACCACTCGCGCTTCCCCCCAGTACCACGAGGAGAAACGGAAGCGCCGCGTGAACGCTCTCGAGGCGGTCCCTGATCGCGAGCAAGGCCGCAGTGAGGACGGCGAGGACACAGAACCAGGCCACCCAATCAGCCGTGGGGGTTCGCCCCCGGGGACGGCTGCTCGCCTCAGGATTCGAATCGGTACCCAACACCGGGGTCGGTGATGATGTGACGTGGACGGCATTGGTCCACCTCCACTTTGCGACGCAAGTGCGTGACATACACGCGCAGGTATTGCTGCGCATCGCCGAACGTATTCCCCCATACCGCGCCGAAGATCTGACGATGCGTGAGCGTTTTCCCCGCGTTCACTGCCAGGACCAGGAGGAGTGCCCACTCTGTACGTGTCAAATGGATAACGTCAGCACCCCGGCTGACGCGTCGCCGGTCGACGTCGATGTGGAGGTCGCCGAACCCGAGTGCGCGCGGCGCTGGAACGCAGGACGCGTTGCGGCGCAACTGCGCGCGGAGGCGCGCCCTGAACTCAACGGGCCCGAACGGCTTCGTTACGTAATCGTCAGCGCCGGCGTCGAGCAGCCGCGCCTTTTCGTCCTCGTCCTGTCGGGCACTCAGTACCACGATTGGCACGCTTCCGCGCTGCCGGATACTCGTGCACACGCCGGCGCCATCCAGGTCCGGGAGGCCCAGATCGAGGATGACGAGGTCCGGCCGCTCCACTGCCGACAACGCAATACCCTCAATCCCCGTGGACGCCTCGAGCCATCTCCCCGCCAGGTCCTCGGCGACGTCGCGTACCACCGCCCGGATGTGCGCATCGTCCTCGATGAGCAGCATTGTCACGGGAAGCTGAGGAATCGGTGGCGGCCCGGCCAGGGATTCCGTGCGATCCGGACGTCTCACCTACAGGCTGTAGTTAGGCGCTTCGCGGGTGATCGTGACGTCGTGGGGATGCGACTCACGCAGCCCGGCCGCGGTGATGCGCACGAAGACCGCGTCGGTGCGGAGTTCCTGGATGTTGGCACACCCGACGTACCCCATGCCACTCCGCAGCCCACCGATCATCTGGTACAGCACGTCGCCGACAGGCCCCTTGTACGGCACGCGCCCCTCGATGCCCTCCGGCACGAGCTTCTTCGGCGAGAGCTCCCCCTCCTGGAAGTACCGGTCGGCGCTGCC
>DAIUET010000114.1:0-6457 GCA_036845045.1 Gemmatimonadaceae bacterium
ACCGGAACGCGTCACCCAAGGCGATCCGGGTCCGGTCGGGAATACTGAGAGGGAACCAGTGACGAGGGACTAGGAACCGGACAACGCCTTCCGCAGAATGACGATCTGGCCGGCGTGATAGGCGCTATGCTGGGCCAGCCCGGAGAGCAGTGCCCGATACGAGACCGGTCCTGAGACATCACCCTTGTTCTCGGGGTTGACGGCGTCGTCGAGGCGTCCCGCGTCGAAGGCGGCGACGGCCTCCAGCAGTTCCGCCTGACGACGGTCGAGGCGGGCGCAGACGTCGGCCCAGGCCGTGGCATCCACCATCGCGGCCTGAGGTGGAAAATCGCCGTCGGCCGGCATGCCAGGCGGGTTGCCCTGCAGGCGCGACGCCGTTTCCCCGAGCCAGGCGGCGATGTGGTGCGTGAGCTCGTAAATCGAGTGCGCTCCGGGGACCGGCCGCGCCGCCGCCTGTTCCGCGCTGACGTCGCGGATGGCGTCCAGGACAGCCGGGCCGTGCCAGGCGTTGCCTTCGTAAATACGACGGAGGTCGGCGAGTAACGGGGCGGTCATTTCGGGTACCGGGTACGGGGGACCGGGTCTACATCTTCGGGTTGCAGACCTTCGGCGCCGCGGCGGCGTTAGGCCTGGCGGCCTTCGCGTCAACGACCATCGCGCCATACCACGCCACGCGTTCGGCGTCGCGCACCGCCGGACCCTTCACCGGCTCCTTCATCAGCGCCTCGACCTCGTCGGCCTCGCGCGCGACGCAGGTGATCCACTGCACGCCATCGGCGGTGACGATGTAGTTGTCCTCGATCCGGACCCCGGTGTTGGCGTACTTCCTCACCGCCGGCGCGATCTTCGCCAGCAGAGCCTCGTTCCCCGCCTTCGGGATGATGTCGAGGAGCTCCTGCCGCACGTAGATCCCGGGCTCGATGCTGTAGGCGCTGCCGACGCCGATGCCGTCGCGATCCTTCTGGTCAGGGTCGTGCACCGCGAGACCGATCCCGTGTCCCAGGCCGTGCATGTAGTACAGGGAGGCCTGCGAGCACTGGGCCGGACGGGTCTCCGATCCGCACTGGTAGGTCGCGGTGGGCGACTCGATCAGCCCGAGCCGGGCGAGTCCCTCCGCGATCACCGCGGAAGCGGCCCGACTCACATCGCGCCACGAGGCGCCGGGCTTCGCCGTGCGTTCCGCCGCCGCCTGCGCGTCGCGCACGATCTGGTACACCTGCCGCTGTTCCGGCGTGAAGGTCCCACTTACGGGGAACGTGCGGGTGATGTCGGCGGCATAGCCGCCAAATGATGCCGCCGCGTCGATCAGCAGGAGGTCGCCCGCCTTCATGTAGCGGTCATCGCGATTGTAGTGCAGCACGGTGCTGTTGGGCCCCGACCCGACGATGGACGCGTAGGCCGGCCGGTCGGCGCCATAGCGGCGGAACGTGTACTCCAGCAATGCCTGAATCTCGAACTCGTTCATCCCCGGTTCGAGCGCCCGGGCGGCTTCGGCATGCGCCTCCATGCTGATCGCCGCCGCGCGATGGATCAGGTCCATCTCGGCGGCGCTTTTCTTCGAGCGCATCGTGGTCACGATGCTGTTGGCCTCGGTGACCTGCAGGCCCGAGTGCTTCCGGCGCAGCTCGTCGATGAACCGGTGATCGTTATTGAGTGTGTCGCCCCCTTCGGCGATGTCGGCGTGGAATGCGAGTCTCGGCGACATGCGCAGCAGCGAGTCGACCGTCGGCTCGAACTGGGAGATCGCCTTCGTGGGGAGACCGGTCGCCTTCGCCGCGGAATCCGGACCATAGCGTCGTCCGGACCAGACCTCCCGCGGAGGATCCTTGACCTGCACGAAGAGCGTCCACGTCGCGTCGTTGCCGCTTTTCCGCAGGATCAGCGCGGCATCCGGCTCGCGATACCCGGTCAGGTACAGGAACCCGTTCGTCTGGTAGAACGACAGGTAGTCCTGTACCGGCGACTCCCCGCCGCGGATGACGAACAGGCCATCGGGAAGCCGCGAGGCCAGCGTGGCCCGGCGCTGCGCGTACTCCTCGGCCGTGATCTGCGCCACGCCCGAAGTGGCGACGGCCGCGACTAGAAACAGGGAAAGGACAGGAACTCTCACTGGATACTCCCGAAGCGTGTGGATCTATCTGAGGAGCTGCCTGGCAATGGTCTGCAGCTGCATGTTCGACGTGCCTTCGTAAATCGTGCCGATCTTGGCGTCCCGATAGAACTTCTCCACGGGGAAGTCCTTCGTGTACCCGTAGCCACCGAAGAGTTCGACGCAGAGCGACGTGACGCGTTCGCAGACCTGGGACGAAAACAGCTTGGCCATGGCTCCTTCTTTCTGGACATCCTGTCCCGCATCGCGGAGACGTGCGGCGTTATAGACCATGAGGCGTGCCGCCTCGAGTTCCGTGGCGGCCTGCGCCAGCTGGAACTGGATGGCCTGGAACTCAGCGATCGGCTTCCCGAACTGCTGTCGTTCCTTCACGTATCCGATGGTTGCGTCGAGCGCCCCGCGTGCCACGCCGATCATCTGCGCCCCGATTCCGATGCGTCCGCCGTTCAGGGTGTCGATGGCGATCTTGTAGCCCTGCCCCACGGGACCCAGGACGTTTTCCGCGGGAACGTGGCAGGCATCGAGGATCAGCTCGGTGGTACTCGACGCGCGGATACCGAGCTTGTCCTCCTTCCGGCCGACGCTGAAGCCCTCGAAGTCGCGCTCGACGATGAACGCGGTAATGCCGCGATACCCGGCGGCGGGATCGGCGTTGGCGAAGATGACGAAAATTCCCGCCTCGGCACCGTTCGTGATCCACATCTTCCGGCCACTGAGGACCCAGGCGTCGCCGCGCTGCTCGGCGCGGGTGGCGAGCCCGAACGCATCGGATCCAGACCCCGGCTCGGACAGCGCGTAGGCGCCGACCGTCTCGCTCGTGAGCTTCGTCAGGTAGCGCGCTTTCTGCGCGTCGCTGCCGTAACGCGCGATGGGGTAGTTCACCAGCGTGTTCTGGACGTCCACGAGGATCGCCGATGACGCGTCCACGCGGCTGATGGCTTCCACAGCGAGCGTCACCATCATCAGGCTGCCGGCGGCGCCGCCATACTGCTCCTCGACCTCGATGCCCATGAGGCCGAGGTCGAACGCGGCACGAATCAACGCCGCATCGAGGTGCGCGGCCTTCTCCATGTCCGCGACCCGGGGGCGAACCTCGGCGGCGGCAAAGGCGGTCACTGCCTCCTGGAAGAGCTGCTCATCCGGGGAAAGACTCGTTAGGAGTGCCGCCGGTGCGTCGGCTGGAGTCCCCTCGACATGGCTGACGGTTGTGCGTGTCATGGCTCCTGGCGCGTGGCCTCGAAGAGGAATTGGCGCGTCGGCCAGTCACGAACCCGGCCGCTTTCCACCAGCGCGGGTGGAAATATCGGTGCACGGCAGTGCGACTCGCGAGACGTAGAAGCCACGGATCGGCCTGAAAGAGAGGTGTCGGCTGGAGCCACGGTACACGCCGGGTATCGGGACTGATGCGTTGCCCCGCTCAATAACCAGCAGATATACTCCCATTGCCACATGGCTAACGCGACGCCCAGCCCTCCGGTAGCAACGTCGGTAGCACAGGACGTCATCCAGGATGGCTTCCGATGAACGCGCCACCCCGTTGAAGACGGCCTCACCCCGGGTGGTCCTCATCTGTCATCACGATGCACCACTGCATCATGAGGGCATCGCTCGCTGGATCGCGAGTTGGGGCGACCTGGCGGGAATCGTCATTATCCGGGAGCCCGGGCGCGTCCTGCGCCGCCGTCTCCGGCGTGAGTGGAAGCGGGTCGGCGCCTTGCGACTGCTCGACGTTCTGGCGTTCAGACTCTTTTATCGGCTGGCCATCGCGCGCGACGACGCCGCATGGGCCGAGGAACGGCTGTTCCGCCTGCGAAGCACGTATCCCGACATCCCGCCGGAGACCCCGAGACTGGAGGTGTTGACTCCGGGCTCCAGTGAAAGTCAGGCTTTCATCACGGCCGCGCGGCCCGATCTCGTGATTGCGCTCTGCAAGAACATCCTGCCGGAGCGCGTCTTCTCGATTCCGCGGGTCGGGACGTTCGTCTTTCACCCGGGCATCTGCCCCGAATACCGCAACGCACACGGCTGCTTCTGGGCGCTTGCGTCCGACGACCTCGCGCACGTGGGCATGACACTGCTCCGGATCGACAAAGGCATCGATACGGGGCCGGTCTTCGGGCACTTCGGCGTCGAGTTCGACGAGCTTCGGGAAAGCCACATCCGCATTCAGCATCGCGCGGTGCTGGACAACCTGGATGCCATCCAGTCGCGATTGCTGGCGATTACCCGCGGGGAGGCGCAGCCGATCGATGTTTCCGGGCGTACTTCGCGGGAGTGGGGACAGCCCTGGTTGACTGCGTGGCGCCGATGGAAGTCCAACGCCCGGCAACGGTGGAGGCAGGGTGCGCATCATCGCGCTTGAGTACCACGATGTCGTCGGCGATGGCTCATGGGACGAGAGCGGATTCGGCGGGCCGGCGGCGGCCACGTACAAGCTGACCGTCGCGCGATTCGATGAGCATCTCCGCGCGCTGCAGCGTATCGGCTGCCGGATAACTACCAGCATTGCCGATGCCCGAGCCGGCGAGACGCCGCCGGTGGTGCTGACGTTTGACGATGGTGGATCCGGGTATGCCGCGCACGCCGCGGATCTCCTGGAGCGTCACGGGTGGCGCGGCTGTGTCTTCATGACCACGGGATGGATTGGACGACCGGGATTTCTCTCCGCGAGCGACCTCCGGTCGCTGCACGAACGCGGCCACGTGATCGGCACCCACTCACGTGGTCATCCGGTGCGCATGTCCGCCTTGCCGAAGCCGGCCATCCACGAGGAGTGGCGAACGAGCGTTGCAGACCTCGAGGACACCCTCAGTACACCGGTGAGGGTGGGCTCCGTACCCGGTGGATACCACTCGAGGGCTGTCGCCGAGGCGGCGGCCGCTGCCGGCCTGACGACGCTGTTCACCAGTGAGCCGGAGTCGACGGCGCGGTGGGTGAACGGATGCGCCGTGATCGGGCGCTACACGATCAGGCAGGGTGACTCGGGCGCCTACGCGGCACGACTTGTCGGGAGGAGTCCGCGGGCGCGCGCGGTCCAGTGGGCCCGGTGGAATGCCAAGAAGCTGGCCAAAGCGGCGGGCGGCACCGCATACCTGCGCCTGCGCGAGCGGCGCCGCGGGCGGTAGGCGGGACGGCGGCGGCGGGCAGGCGCGGCATCGTGCTGAGGGTCGGCTTCCTGCGGGTGCGCGAAACCACCGAACCGGCACATGGTCAGGCTCCAGTACTGTGCAGGTCAGCCCTGGACTGGGAGGTCGGTGTCCAGACCGACCACCGCCCACGCAGTCCGTTGGCGATCGCCACCACCGGGACAAGCAGGAGTCGGAGACCCCAGAGTACTTGTTCCCGCACGCGACGGAACCGGTCCGGCGCGAGGAACCGGAACTCGAGTGCGGTGAGGGCGAGAATGCCCACGGTGATGAGACTGGCGACGGGAGCGCGGGCGATGAGCCACGCGGCCAGTGCGATGAAGCCGACCGCTAGGATGATCGGCGTCAACAGTCTCAACACCTTGTGAGTGAAGAAGTGCAGCCAGACGGGATTGCGCCCGGGGAGGAGCGCCCCGGGCTGCACCACGCAGTACTGAATCAGACCGGTGAGCGTCCGCACGCGCCTCGCGAACTGCTGGTCTCGCGTGAAGACACGCGGGTCCCAGGCGATCGCCTCCGGGCAGAATCCAACGCGCGACCCCTGCCTGACGACTGAAAGTCCGGTAAACAGGTCGTCGCAGATGAGCCCCGCTGGCAGGTCACGCCAGAACATGGGGCGCATGGCAAGGATCGAACCCGATGCGGAGACGACACTGCGGCCGGCCGCCTGGCCGGCGCGGATCGTTGCCTCGAGGTCCGCGTAGGCCGACATCAACCCATCGCTGCGGCCGTGCGTGTAGCGACCGGTGACCGCGCCAAAGGTGCCGTTACGGAGCGATGTTACGAGCTGGCCTATCGCGTCGCGACCGAACTGCTGTCCGACATCGGCGAAGACGAGGACATCTGGCGCGCCGGCGGCCCGCACACCCGCGTTGAGCGTGGCGGCTTTGCCACCCGGGGGATCACCGGATACAACCGTCGCCATTCCAGCGAGGGCAGCCTCATAGGCGTCGAGTGGATGGGCTGAAGTCACGTCCACGGCAACGAGGATGCGGACCAGCGCGGCGGGGTAGTCGGAGCTTCGCAGGTTGCTGACCCGCTCCACGGCAAAGGCCGGGTCGTCACGCGTGGCGACGATAACTGCAACCTTCTCCCGCGGCTCCACGTCGGGCGCGCTCCCCGGCCGGGCGCCCCGCGCCCTCCACCACATCAGCGCCGGATATACAAGCCACGCCAGGACCAGCAACCCGAATGCCGCCGC
>DAIUET010000114.1:6557-9686 GCA_036845045.1 Gemmatimonadaceae bacterium
GGGGCTGACACCTGTACCCCGTTTACCGCCCCGCGCACCTGCGACAGCATCTCCCGGGCGATAGCGATCCCTTCCGCGACCGCGTGTTCCCTGGACCTGTCGTTGGCGTTCCGCATGCGCCGGAGGATGGACTCCGGGACGACCACGCCCGGTACTTCATTGGCGAGGAACTCGGCGTTGCGCGCCGACACCAGCGGCCAGATCCCGGCGACGATGGGAATCCGTACTCCGTCGATCTCGCGCAGGAAGCGCTCGAGCTGCGCCACGTCGAACACCGGCTGCGTGACGGAAAACTCGGCTCCGGCCTCGACCTTGTACATGAAACGCCGCAGCTCCACGGCCGGATCGATGGCGGCCGGGTTGCATCCGACGCCGATGGCGTAGCGCGTCGGTTCGCCGATGGGGTTGCCGCCGGGATCGAGGCCGTGATTCAGGTTGTTGACCAGATTGGTCAGGCCGATCGAGTCGATGTCGAAGACGGCGGTCGCGTCCGGGTAGGGGCCCATCTTCGGCGGGTCCCCGGTAATGAGCAGGATATTCCGCAACCCCACCGCCGCGGCGCCTAACAAGTCGCTCAGCATGCCGAGCAGGTTCCGGTCGCGGCAGCAGTAATGGGTGACCGTCTCGATGCCGACACGCTGCTCGATGAGCAGGCTGGTCATGATGGCCCCCATGCGGCTCTGCGCGCGCGGGCCGTCGGGCACGTTGACGGCATCGACGCCCGCGTCACGCAGGGCGGTCACGTCGGCGAGCATCCTGTCGGCGTTGACGCCGCGGGGCGGCACGATCTCCACTGACGTGACGAACTGCCTGGCGGCGAGTCTGGCGGCCCACTTCGATCGTTCCGGGAACGGTACCGGCTCGACCGTGGGTGGTTGCTGAACCGTAACCGTGGCACCGTTTCCGCTGGCCTGGCGTGCATGGCCTGTAGCCTCTGCCGGTGACTCCCGACTCGTGACTCGTGACTCGGCGCGCCGGTGATGGCCCAGCCGCGGCGCCAGCGGCCGTACCCCTGCCGCAATCGCGTGGACGTGCTCGGGTGTCGTGCCGCAACAGCCGCCGACGATCTTTGCACCGGCGTGCACGAGGTGACGCGCATACGTCGCCATGTACTCGGCGCTGGCCATGTACATGGCCCGCCCTGAAACCTCGCGCGGCATCCCGGCGTTGGGCTGCGCGCTGAGCTTGCGACGCGTGACATGGATCATCCGTTCGATGCCCTCGAGGATGCCCTGAGGGCCTACCGAGCAATTGAGCCCGATCACGTCCGCCCCCAGACCCTCGAGCCAGGCCGCGACGTCCTCCGGTGCCGCGCCGAACGGCGTCCGACCGTCGGTCCCGATCGTCATCTGCGCCACCACGGGCATCGTGGGGTCGACGTCGCGCGCGGCGTGTACCGCCTGCCCGATCTCCTCGAGGTCCCCGAACGTCTCGATGATGAACAGGTCGGCACCGCCTTCCTTCAGCGCAGCCATCTGCTCGGCGAAGGCGGCGCGGGCCTCTTCGAGGCTGGTCGGCCCGTAGGGTTCGAGCCGGATGCCTAACGGGCCCACCGCGCCGGCGACGAGCGCCTCATCGCCGGCCACGTCTCGGGCAATACGGGCAGCGGCCCGGTTGAAGTCGCCGAGCTGCGACTCCAGGCCGTACTGCGCCAGCTTCAGGCGATTGGCGCCAAACGTGTTCGTCTCCAGCACTTCGGCGCCGGCCTTCACGTAGTCGGCGTGCACGGCCCGGACGAGGTCGGGTGCTCGCGTGTTCAGCTCATCGTAGCACTGGTTGATGAAGACGCCGCGCGCGTACAGCATCGTCCCCATCGCGCCGTCGAAGACGACGACGGATTCGGGGTCGAGCAGGCGCTCGAGGAGCGTCGCGCGTGTCGTCACGTGGAGCGGAGCGACTCGTGACTCGTCACCCGTGACTCGGCGGGGTTCTCTCTGGGCTCTGGCCTCTGGCCTCTGGCCTCGGAAACCCGGCCTCCGGCCTCCGCGGTTCCATCCCCCCGGATGGAGTAATATCGGGCTTCCGGATGATGCACGATCATCGCCGCCGTGCTCTGTTCCGGAACGAGCTGGAAGGCAGAGGTGAGCTGCATGCCTAACGCGCCCTCGGCCGGCAGCAGGCGGAAGACCACCGCATGATCGTCGAGGTCGGGGCAGGCGCCGTAGCCCCACGAGTACCGCTTGCCGCGGCCGGCCGGGATCCCGAGCTCGGACCGGATCCGGCGGTGGAGCCACTCCGCCACCGCCTCCGCCGCTTCCACGGCCAGGCCGTGCATGAAGTACGCTTCGGAATATTCTCCCGCTGCCTGGAGTTCGTCGAAGCGCCGCGAGGCCGCGTCGCCGACGGTCACCACCTGAAGCGGCATCACGTCGACGTCGCCGGAATCGACGGCCCGGAAATAGTCGGCGAGACAGAGGCGATCGCGGCCCTCCTGTCGCGGGAAGGTGAACCGCGCGATCTCGCGGCGCGCCCCGCCATCGCTCTCGAGTGCCGCGGGGTCGTACACGATCACCGTGTTTCCATCCGACTGCACGGGGAAATAGCCGTAGACTGCCTGCGGCTGGAGCCACCCATTCCGGGTGGCATCGTGCCGCAGGCGCTCGAGGGTGGGCCTGAAGACATCACGCACGCTCGCCTCGTACGCCTCTCCCGAGCCACGACCACCCCACTGCAGCCGGAACAGCTCGTCGAGGTCGAGGAGGTCGAGTACTTCGTCCAGAGGGATCTGTCGCAGAACCCTGACCCCCCAGGCTGGCGGCGCCGGTACGGCGTGCGTCGCTGAAACCGCGCTCCGATCGGTACTCGTCGTACCGCCGCGGTCCGCCTTGCCGGTCGCCGAGTGCAGGAACACGTCCCGGCGCGCCTCGTCCACCAGCTTCCGCACCAGCGCCTCGCGATTAGGCACGTCCATCAGCGCTTCGACCGTGTCGAGTCCCTCGAACGCGTCCTTGCAGTAGAACACGCCCGGCGCGTAGGGACGGTCGCCTTCCACGAACAGCGTCCGCCGGCCGAAGCGCCGGTTGATCGCCGCTCCGCCGATCAGCACCGGCACGCTCAACCCCCGCTTGTCGAGCTCCTGCACGCAGATCGGCATCTGTTTCGAGGTCGAGACCAGCAGTGCGGAGAGCC
>DAIUET010000115.1:0-9631 GCA_036845045.1 Gemmatimonadaceae bacterium
GAGCGGCATCCGCCAGGCGCTCCTCATCGACATCGACCGCCAGGCGCCGCGGCTCACCGGTCAGGTCACCCTGGGAGACGCCGCGGAGCACGTCAGCCAGGTCGGCGCTGCGTTCGCCGACCATGGGCACGATCACGAGACCCGTCACGACCGCCGTGAGGATAATGGCGCCGCCAATGGCGATGAGGGCGACCGAAGCCATGTCTCGCGCATTGGCTGCAGCGATGAATGTGCGTTGGAACCAGAGGCCGGCGAACAGCAGAAGCGCGCCGGCAAAGCCAAGTCGGGCGACGAACGTCTCGAGGTACGGACGCTGCGCCACCAGCCGTTTGGCTGTCCTCTCCATTTCCGGGCCGCTAGATTGGCTCACGACGACTCTCCGCAGAACAGCCGGCACCACCAGCAAGCCGGCCGGACCCCCTGACATGACCCGGTTCCCCGCAACGTCGGACGCCTCCGCCCCGGCGCCCGACATGTACGACCCTATCAGCATCGAGGCGAAGTGGCAGAACTACTGGCGCGAGCGCCGGACTAACGAAACCGATCTGGCCGCGGGGCCCAACCCCTTCTACGCCTTGATGATGTTCCCCTACCCGTCGGCGGAGGGGTTGCACGTCGGCAACCTGTTCGCCTTCACGGGGAACGACATCTATGGACGATTCCAGAGGCTCCAGGGGCACACCGTCTTCGAGCCGATGGGGTTCGACGCCTTTGGCATCCACTCGGAGAACTACGCCCTCAAGGTGGGCGAGCATCCGATGCGGCTTATCCCCCGCAACGTCGCCAACTTCCGCCGCCAGCTGACCCGGGCGGGGTTGATGATCGACTGGCGGTACGAAGTCGACACGACCGATCCCGCCTACTACCGATGGACCCAGTGGGTCTTCGTCCAGTTGTTCAGGAAAGGGCTGGCCTACCGCAAGGAAGCCGCCGTGAACTGGTGCCCGGCCGACAAGACCGTGCTGGCGAACGAGCAGGTCATCGGCGGCGCGTGCGAGCGGTGTGGCAGCAAGGTGGAACAGCGCTTTCTGGCGCAGTGGTTCTTCAGGATCAGCGACTACGCCGAGCGGCTGCTGAACAACCTGGACCAGATCGACTGGTCCGAGACCACCCGGACCGCGCAGCGCAACTGGATCGGGCGCAGCGAGGGAGCGGAAATCCTCTTCAAGGTCAGAGATCTGAGGTCAGAGGTCAGAGCGTCGCACAACTCTGACATCGAACCTCTGACCTCTGACCTCGTTGTCTTCACTACCCGGCCCGACACGATCTTCGGCGCGACGTACATGGTGCTCGCGCCGGAACATCCGCTCGTCGACCAGATAACGACTGCGGAGCGTCGGGAGTCGGTACAGGCATATCAGGACGACACCGGGCGGCAGGACCTTGTCGCGCGCAAGATCAACAAGGACAAGAGCGGGGTCTTCACCGGCGCGTACGCCATCAATCCGGCAACCGGCAAGGAGATCCCGATCTGGATCGCCGACTACGTGCTGATGGATTACGGCACGGGAGCGATCATGGCTGTCCCCGGCCACGACGAGCGGGACTTCGAGTTCGCGACGCTCTTCCACCTGCCCATCGTCCGCGTCATCGCCCCCGAGGGGGTCGCGGCCGACGCACCACTCACCGAGGCGTTCGTCGACGATGCCGGCGGGCGCATCGTCAACTCGGCGCAGTTCGACGGAACGCCCGTGTCCGAGGCCAAACGCGCGATCACGGACTGGCTGGCAACGTTCGGTGCGGCAAAGCCGCACGTGAACTACCGGCTACACGACTGGTGCATTTCCCGGCAGCGATACTGGGGGCCACCGATCCCGGTCATTCACTGTGACCAGTGCGGTCCGCAGGCGGTGCCGGAGAAGGACCTGCCCGTCCTGCTCCCCGACATTCCCGACTTCAGGCCGGACGACAGCGGCATCTCTCCGCTCGCCCGTCACGAGCAGTGGTACGTCGTACCGTGCCCGAAGTGCGGCGGCCAGGCGCGGCGCGAAACCGATGTCTCCGACACCTTCCTCGACAGCGCGTGGTATTTCCTCCGGTATCCGAGCGCGGATCGCGACGACGTACCGTTTGCGCCTGAACCGACGAAGAAGTGGCTCCCGGTGAACTCCTACATCGGTGGCAATGAGCACGCCGTGCTGCACCTCATGTATTCGCGCTTCATCACGATGGTGCTCCACGACATGGGACATCTCGGGTTCGAGGAGCCGTTCACGAGGTTCCGCGCGCACGGCCACATCATTCGCGAAGGTGCGAAGATGTCGAAGACGAAGGGCAACATCGTCAACCCCGACCGGTATTTCGAGCAGTGGGGGGCCGATGCGTTCCGCATGTATCTGATGTTCCTCGGCCCCTTCCAGGAGGGCGGTGACTTCCGCGACGCCGGTATCTCGGGGTTGCGCGGCTTCCTCAACCGGCTTTGGCTTGCCGTTGTCGATGCGCGGAAGGATGGTGCGCCCGACGGCGACGTGCTGCGCAAGCTGCACCAGACGATCCGGAAGGTCGGGGAGGACACGGCGCGCCTGTCGTACAACACCGCCATCGCCGCGATGATGGAGTACATGAACACGCTGCGGAAAGGGGATCGCACGCCGCATCGGGACGAAGTGCGGCCGCTGGTCCAACTGGTCGCGCCGTACGCGCCGCACATTGCCGAAGAACTCTGGGAAAAGCTGGGCAACCAGGAGTCGGTCATGGACGGCGGCTGGCCGGTGTTCAACGCTGCCCTGGCCCGCGAGGATTTCCTTCAGCTCGCCGTCCAGGTCAACGGGAAGCTGCGCGGGACGGTGAGCGTCCCCAGGGAAATCGATCAGGACGCTGCTGTCGCCGCGGCGATGGCGGAGCCGCAGATCTCGAAGTTCGTCGTGAACGCACCGCGCAAGGTCGTTTTCGTGCCGGGCCGCCTGTTGAACCTGGTGGTCTAACAGCAGAGACTAGTGACTAGTGACTAGTGACTAGTGACTTTCAGGTCGCTGATCACTGGTCGCTGGTCACTGCCCCATGCGGACCCTTCTCGTCTCTCATCGCGAAGTCGCCGGCCTGCTGCCGATGCGGGAGTGCATCGACGCCATGGCCGACGCTTTTCGCGCGCTGGCGATTGGCGACGCGCGGCTCCCGCTACGACAGGTCATCGCGCTTCCGGGATCACCAAACCTGCTGGCCCTGATGCCCGGTCAACTCGGGGTGAATTCGCGCGAGCGGCATCGGTCAGCGGTCGGGGCGAAGGTCATTACGGTGTTTCCCGGCAACGACGCCACGCCGCTCGACTCCCACCTGGGTGTCGTGCTGCTGTTCGAGGCGGAAATGGGTCGCCTGCTCGCGATCATCGACGCCAGCTCGGTGACCGCCATTCGCACGGCCGCCGTCTCCGGCGTGGCGACGAAACTGCTCTCGAATCCCGATGCCGGCGACCTCGCCATCCTGGGCGCCGGCGTGCAGGCCCTGACGCACCTCGAGGCCATGCGATCGGTGCGGACGCTGCGGCGGATCCGCGTCTGGAGCCGGAGCGTCGAGCGTCGCGAGCGATTCGCCGGGAAGGCCCGGCAGAAGTTCAACCTCGCCGTGGAGCTTGCGGATTCGGCCGAATCCTGTGTACGCGGCGCGGACCTCATCTGCACGGTGACGTCATCGCGGGACCCCGTGCTTCGTGGCGCCTGGATCTCCGAGGGGGCGCACGTGAACGCGGTTGGTGCCGCCCTGCCGGCGGCCCGTGAACTCGACACGGAGGCCGTGGCACGCAGCCGTCTCTACGTCGATCGGCGGGACTCGGCGCTGGCGGAGGCGGGCGAACTCCTCATCCCGATGTCCGAGGGTGTGCTCAATGCCGACCATATCCGGGGTGAACTGGGCGGCGTGTTGATGGGCGCGGATCCGGGCCGGGAATCGCCGCGGGACCTTACCGTGTTCAAGTCGTTAGGCCTGGCCATCGAGGACCTGGCGGCGGCGCGCCATATCTACGAGAAGGGCGTCGCCCTTGGGACCGGCGTCTGGGTGTCGCTGGGCGGGATGCGGGAGACGTGACCGCCCTCCGGTTGCCGACCCTGCGTGAACTCGAGGACGCTCGTGATCGTCTGCAGGGTCTGGCGGTCAGGACGCCGCTCCTGCGGCTGCCGAGTCACGAGTCACGAGTCACGAGTCACGAAGTCTGGCTGAAGCTCGAAAACCTCCAGCCGATCGGTTCGTTCAAGCTGCGTGGGGCCGGAAATGCGATGCGGCGCATGGACCCATCGGCGTTGCGCGACGGAGTGTGCACCGCCAGTGCCGGCAACATGGCGCAGGGCGTGGCCTGGTGCGCCCGCGAGATGGGGGTGCCCTGCCGGGTCATCGTCCCCGATCAGGCGCCGGCGGCCAAGACGGACGCCGTAAAGTCGTTAGGCGCCGAGGTGCTCCCGGTGCCGTTTGCCGACTGGTGGCGGGTGATGGAGACCCACGACACGCACGGCGTGCCCGGTGCCTTCCTTCATCCCGTCGAGAACAACGATGTCATGGCGGGCAACGGAACCATCGCGCTCGAGATCCTCGAAGATCTCCCCGACGTCGACACCGTGATCGTGCCGTTCGGCGGCGGGGGACTGATCAGCGGAATCGGCGCCGGACTCGGCGCGTTGAGGCCGTCGTGCCGCGTCCTGGCGGCCGAAGTGGAGACGGCCGCCCCACTGCGCGCATCGCTGGACGCCGCCGCACCGCGCGCGATCGACCGACAGCCCAGTTTTGTCGACGGCATCGGCGGCGCCAGCGTCCTGCCGGCGATGTGGCCACTCGTCAGGCAGGTCGTCGGGGACGTCCTGGTCGTCTCCCTCGAACAGATCGCTGCCGCCATCCGGTTGCTCGTCATGGGGGCGCGGGTCGTCGCCGAGGGGGCTGGTGCCGCGTCCGTGGCCGCCGGTCTCTCCGGCCGGGCCGGCACCGGCCGGATCGTGTGTGTCGTGTCCGGGGGGAACATCCAGCCGTCAACCCTGGCGACGATCCTGCGGGGTTCGCTCCCGTGAGGGTCCGCCAGGCCCAGGTCAGGCGGGCGCGGTCTGGTGGAGCAGCATCCACGACGCTCCGAACGCGTCACGCAGCATCGCGAAACGGTTCGCGAACGGTGTCGTTTGCATCTTCATGAAGATCTCACCGCCGTCCACGAGGAGTGCGTAGATCCGGTCCGCATCGTCCTCGCGATCCAGGGAGAGCGTGAGATACGCGCTTCGCATGGGTTCGGCGTGCGGGATGTCCGCCCCCATGAGCACCGATGTGCCGATCTCGATGCGGGCGTGAAGGACCTTGTCCTCCCAGCCGGGCGGCAGGTCCGGGTTCGGCTGTTCCCCGTGACGCACCAGTCCCGTGATCCGGCCGCCAAGGTGTTTCTGGTAGAAGCGGAACGCCGCTTCGCAGTTCCCGCGGAAGTTCACATAGACGTCGAGTCGCATTGCAGGCTCCGTCGTGGTAGCCGTGCCTGACGAGGCATGGGCTCCGCGGAATGGGCAGATGAGAAATCAGGACTCCGATCCTCGACCTTCGACCTTCGAGCTAGTTCCCGAGCCACCCCGCGACCCAGTCGCCGGCGAAATAGCCGATGACGGCGACGCCGAGACCGACGACGAACATGTCGAAGCCCGAACGGACCAGGCCGCGACCCGTGAACACCGACCGCGCCGCTCCTACCAGGAAGTGGGCCGCCATCGCTACCACGAACGCCGTCACGATCGCCGGCGTGCCGCGAAGAATGAAGAACGGAAAGACCGGCAGGAGGGCCCCCACCGCGGTCGCGCTTCCGGTGATCCACCCTTCCCGCAGCGGTGACGCCGTTGGCTCGCCGATGCCCAGCTCCGCGACCACCTTCTCCTGCAGCATCCGCTCCGGGTCCTTGAGCGCTTCGTCGGCGAGCGCACGCGCCGCCCTGGGGTCCATCCCCTTCGTTTCGTAGATCAACGCGAGCTCGTCGCGCTCGAGCTCGGGCATGTACGCGATCTCGTCGCGCTCCATCGCGATCTCGTGCGCGTGGACTTCCTGCTCGCTCTTCGCCGCCAGGTACCCGCTCGAGCCCATCGACAGCGCATCGGCGATGACGCCGGCCACCCCGGCGACCACAACTGCCTCGTGCTGCTGCGTCGCGGTCGCGCCTAACACGCCGGCGACGAGCCCGAAATTCGCCGTCAGTCCGTCGTTGAAGCCGTACACCACGTTGCGCAGGAACCCGCCGGACTCCACCCGATGCCACGGTTCCCCCTGGTCGGACACCCCCGCCAGATGCGCCAGCTCGGTGGCATGCTCCGCGCTTTCCTTGGCCAGTTGCAGCGCCTCGGCGCGACCCGCCGTCTGGGGCGATGTCTCGCGGTGCATCGTGAGGTATTCGCGCACCTCGCGGCCTTCCTCGCGCAGCAGCAGCGACACCAGGGACGCTGTCCCGAAGCGGCGGCCGAGCACCGCGAGGATGCGAGCCCGCGCTGACGGCCGGAACTTCCCCGGCGGCCGGCCATTCGATTCCAGCAGGCGCGCCCAGATCGCGGCGTGCTCGGTCTCGATGTCGCGGAGCCGGCCGAACACCGAGGCCCGCCGGGGATCCGGCTCCAGTGCAGCCAGGATGCCGTACAGGTAGGACGCGTCGCCCTCGTCCTGCCAGTGTTCCTGAAATTTTCCCAAGTCAGGCGGCAGGGAGCGGCGTTCGGGTTCGACGTCTGTCGTCATCGCCGAAACATACGATGAGATCGGGATTTCCGAATGCGTCGTTAGCGGGAACTGCGCGCGTTCGTGGTCGCGCACGACAGTTGTGGGACTGCCCTGCAGCGCGCCCCAGGCACCTCCGCGGTAAACCGTCCGCACGCGCCGGAGTGACGTACAGACGAAAACGCTGACAATCGAGGATCCTATGAGAACTGTGGTGTTGCTGCCGGCACTGGTCCTTTCGTCGATGGTTCTTTCCGTGAACGCAACGGCCCAGGTCCGTGCAGAGACGGCACCCCGCGCGTTCGCGTACACGTTGGGTGATCCGGATCGGCCGATGATCGGGATCTCCACGCGGGGCTCCGGAAAGCGAGACACGCTTGGCCTGCTGGTCGAGTCCGTGACTCGCGATGGACCAGCCGAGAAGGCCGGCATCGAGGAAGGAGATCGCCTCGTGGCGGTGAATGGCGTGAACCTGCGCCTGGCACCGGCCGACGCCGGCGAGCCCGACATGGAAGGCATCGCCAATCGCCGCCTCATACGCGAGCTGGAAAAGCAGAAGGCCGGTGACGAAGTCGAGCTGCGCGTATATCGCGATGGCAACGTGCGGACGGTCCGCGTGAAGACGGTCGCCGCGGACGAGCTCAATCAGGGCACGTTTGTCATGTCGAACGGCCGGTTCTCGCGCCTGTCGGCTGACCGCGCGGCGCTCGGTATCTCGCTGGGTGGCAACGGCAGCCGGCGCGACACGTTAGGCGTGCTGATCGTCGGGGTGGCCGATGACAGCCCGGCCGAGAAAGGAGGCATCGATGAGGGCGACCGCATCGCCGCGATCAACGGCGTCGACCTGCGCGTGGCCAGGGAGGATGCCGGCGACCGGCAGGCGGCCAGCGCGCGGATCAACCGCCTCAATCGCGAAATGGAGAAGGTGAAGGCGGGAGATGCGGTCGAGCTGCGCGTTTACAGCGCCGGCCAGGTGAAGACCGTGCGGGTCGAGGCAGTCAAGGCATCGGAGATCCAGGGCGACACGTTCCTTTTCGGGTCGCCATCCGGGATCAGGAGCATTACGGTGCCCCGCGCCGGCACCATTCGCGTACGTCCGCCAACTGTGCAGACCTCGCCAGGGAGGACGATGTTGAAGACCGACGTCGAGCATTCCCTCCGCACGTTCCAGCCGGCGCTGAAACAGAGCGTGGTCCCGCAGGCGAAACTGAAAACCCAGGTCCGCAAGCTCTCGATCGCCCGCTCATTGCGGATCGCATAACTGTTTTTCCCCGCGACCGGCGGTCGGGTAGCTCTCGGGGCCCGGCCGCCGGTCTTGCCTTTGCGAGCCCCTGTCCAGTAAGTTAGGCTGACCTAAATCAACAACTGGGTATGCCTAATAATCTGACCGGGGTGCGCACCGGGCGTGCGCCAGCGGGAAGGAAGTGCCTTGCCGCTCTGCTCGTCGCCGGCACGGTGCTCCTGGCGTCCTGCAGCGACCTGCTGACAGCGGCGCCCGATTCGGGCGATGTCTTCGACGGACCACTGGACGGCCTCTCCCCGGCCGAACTGGCCGCGTTCATCCGCGGCGACCAGGAGTTCGGCAGGCGTTTCGCGCCGGCCACCGGGCTGGGGCCGATCTTCAATGATGTCTCGTGTGCAGCCTGCCACAGCGGTGACGGACGCGGCCGCCCGGGCAACGCACTGACGCGGATCGGCTCACCGGACGACGACATGTTCCGATCGTTAGGCGGCCCCCAGATCCAGGATCGCGCCATCCCCGGCGCCATCGCGGAGACGACGCCGCACGGCGTTCCGGTCTCCATCCGGTTGCCGCCTCCGGTCTTCGGGGCAGGACTCATCGAGGCCATTCCCGAATCCGAAATCCTCGCGCGCGCCGACCCGGGCGACGCCGACGGCGACGGCATCTCGGGAAGACCCAACTGGGTAACGCCGCCGGAGTGGGTCCCCCTCATCGAACCCGGAAGCGGCGCGACGGCGCGCATTGGCCGGTTCGGCCGCAAGGCGCAGACGAGCTCGATCCTGCAACAGACGGTCGAGGCCTACCTGCAGGACATGGGCATCACCACGGATTTCCTCCCGGTCGAGAACCGGAATCCGTTGGCGGGCCATCCGCATGACGCGGCGGACGTCGTGCCCGAGCCCGAAGTACCGGCGGGAACGGTGTTCGCCGTGGTCAACTACCTGCGGCTGCTTGCTCCGCCAGCACCGGGCGCGCCCGACGCCACGCGCGAGCGCGGACAGGTGGTGTTCAGCGACATCGGCTGTGCCTCGTGTCACGTCCCCGTGCTGCACACCGGCGCAGCGGTCATTCCCGCGCTGTCGAATCGCCCGGTGGCGCTCTATTCGGATCTCCTGCTGCACGACATGGGAGACGCGCTCGCGGATCACCGCCCCGATGGCGACGCCACCGGTCGGGAGTGGCGCACCACGCCGCTCTGGGGCCTGCGGTTGATCCGCCAGTTCCTCAACGGCGAGGTGTTCCTGATGCACGACGGGCGCGCCCGCACGATCGAGGAAGCTATCCTCCTCCACGGCGGCGAGGCACAGCGCGCGCGCGACCTGTTCCATGCGCTCGGCGCCGCCGACCGTGCTGCACTGGTGGAATTCGTGGGGTCCCGCTGATGACGTGTGACCGTCGTGGCTTCGTGATTTCCGGGACGGCGGCGCTGGCGTTGACGCTGCTTCCGTCCTGCGCATCGCTTGTCACCCGCCGCGTTCCCCTCGACAACGGGCGCATCCGGCTATCCCTTCGCCAGCACCCCGAGCTGGCCGAGCCGCGCGGCTCGCTGCGACTCCTGCCTGATGGGTGGGAGGACCCCGTGTATCTGCTCGTCCTCGATGGTGGCGGATTTGCCGCGGTCTCTTCGGTGTGCACGCATCGCGGTTGCACCGTGGACCTGGGAGGTCCCGGACTGGCGTGCCCGTGTCATGGAAGCCAGTACGACCGCGAGGGCCGCGTGATGCGCGGACCGGCAAGCCG
>DAIUET010000116.1:0-9559 GCA_036845045.1 Gemmatimonadaceae bacterium
TTTCATCGCGCGTTCCAGTGCTGGACGAGGATGGATTCCACGTCGGCGACGCGACCAGCAGAGAGCAGGTCGATCGCGGACTGTCCACCGAACCGGTCATGCGGCATGTTCAGCCATCGCATGACGTCGGTTTCGTCGGTGTACATGTCCCGCAGAACGGCGAGTACAAAATCGTCCGGCTCGCCCAGCCAGACATCGAGGTCCTGACGTCCCAGGAGAATCATGTCGGCGTCCGTCAGCATTTCGTCTATCCGCAGAGGGACCCGAAGATATACCGAAACCTCTCTGGCTACAAGCGCCCCGGCAGGTAGTCGCTAGTCGCTAATCGCTGCCTTGTCGGCAACGACTTGGCCCGTTCCATCTCCTCGGGGTGCGCCCGGAACCACGCCGCGATCACCAGCAGTTCATCGACCTCATGCTGCGGAATGCTGCGCGCCGACGTGAAGGGGGTGTCCGCGACCACCTTCTTCACCGCGTCATGCAGCACTGCCTCGTCTTTGCGTGACTTCGGGGCCGGAAGCTCGGCGCGCACGACGCCTCGCCGGATCAGGTACACGCGGTCGTCGCCGTCCAGGCCCTCGACGTGGTACGCAAACGTCAGCGACTCGGCCGCGAATCGCATCCGGTCGAACCGGTCGCGCAGGTCCTCGAGCCGCTGGCGCTTGTCACGCAGAACCCCCGCGCGCTCGAACTCCAGCCGTTCGCTGGCGTCCTGCATCAACAGCCCCAGTTGCTCGATCGGACCGTCATTGGTGCCGTCCAGGAACGCGCGTGCCTGCGACACACGATCCCGATAGGCGGCAGCCGACGTGGCGGCCACGCAGGGACCGAGGCACTTGCCGATCTCGTAACGGATGCAGCCCGGGGTGCGCGGCGGGAGGACGAAGATCTCCTGCTGGTCGGAGTACCGCATCCGCCGGTCATGCGTGCAGTCGCGGAGACCCAGGGCGTCGCTCAGCTCACGTAGCGCGTCCCTCAGCCATAGCGCCCCGGTGAACGGACCGTACACGACGGATTCCCCCCGTGTCCCTGTTCCTCTCAGCACCACCAGCCGCGGCGCCGGCTCGCGCGTTATGCCGACGAAGGCGTAGTTGCGGCCATCCCGTTTCATGGCGTGGTTGAACCGCGGGCGCAGGCGCTTGATCTGGCGCAGTTCCTCGAGCAGCGCGGCGAACTCGCTGGGGACATACGACCACTCGATTGCCGACGCCTCGCGGACGATGCGAGCGCCCTTTTCGTCCGGGAAGACGGCCCGGAAGTAGCTCATCAGCCGCGAGCGGACTCGCTTGCTCTTGCCGACGTAGACGACTTCGCCGCCCTCGGACACCATGCGATACACGCCGGGACGGTCTTCGGCCTGCCGCCTGACGAGTCCGCGCAGCTCCTTCAGCTTCTCCTCGGCCGCCTCCGCGACGACCGGCATCAGCCCTGGCACCGGTGACAGAAGACCGTCGCCCGCCCGTCGATGGCGTGCGTCATCGTCAGGCGCGTTCCACAGCGCCGGCACGGCTCGCCTCCGCGGCCGTATGCCGCCAGCTGACTGACGAACCCACCGCGATTGCCGCTCGCATCCCGGTAATCACGGAACGTCGTGCCTCGCGCCTCGATGGCGCGAAGCAGGATGTCGACCAGGGCCGCGTGAAGCCTGTCGGCTTCCGCGGGGTCGAGTGTGTGTGACGCCCGCGACGGGTCGATGCCCGCCGCCCATAACGATTCGTTGGCGTAGATGTTCCCGACGCCCGCTATCCTGCGCTGATCCATCAGGAGCTTCTTGACCGGCTGACGCGATGATCCAAGGAGGGCCGATAATTCACCCGGCGTGAACGCCGGGTCAAGCGGCTCCTTGCCGAGTCGGCGGTCGAATGTGGAAAACTCGTCCCGCGCGAACACCGTGAGGGTGCCTAACCGGCGGACATCTCGATAGGCAAGGGTGGCGCCGCCGGCAAGGCGGAAGCGAACCGCGTCATAACGATCGTCAGGCGCGCCGGCGGAGCGGAGCAGGAGCCCGCCGGTAAAGCGCGGCACCACGACGATATGCTGGTCGCCCTCGACGTCGATCACGACCGCTTTGGCGCGTCGCCAGACCCGGCGTACCCTCCGTCCCGCCAGGCGGCGGCTGATCGTTCGGGCCGACACGGAGCGCAGCACGTCCCGGTGAGGGCATTCCACGCGCGCTATGGTCTGTCCGACGAGGCTGGCGTCGAGGTCGCGCGCCAGCGTTTCGGTTTCAGGTAACTCCGGCACGACGCGCGTTCTCCCGCCAGCCAATGTCCCGTCGGAAGACACTGCCCGCGAACGTCACCTTGCCCGCGCCGTGGCGGCTCCGTTCCTGCGCCTCCCCGAACGTCGGCGCGACGCCGGTGACGGCAACGACACGGCCGCCCGCCGTGAACAGCACGTCGTCCGATGACCGGGTGGTGCCGGCGTGAAACACCAGCACGTCGTCAGGCACCGCCGAGAGGTCGATGGCGTCACCCGTGCGGGGGGATTCAGGGTAGCCGGCTGCCGCCACCACGGTGGTGACGGCCGCGTCAGGCAGGAACTCCAGTTCCGGCATCTGCCCAAGCCCGCCGTCGGTCGTGCAACCGACCAGGTACGGCAGCAGCGGCGACTTCATGAGGGGGAGGACGACCTGCGTCTCAGGGTCGCCAAAGCGGCAATTGAACTCCACCACCCGCGGCCCCGAGTCCGTGAGCATCAGGCCGCAGTAGAGGAGCCCACGGAACGGCGAGCCCGCGTTGCGCATCGCCGCGAGCGTTGGATCGACGATCCGTTCCGCGACATCCCGCATCAGGTCCGGTGTCGCCAGGCTCACCGGCGCGTACGCTCCCATACCGCCCGTGTTCGGACCCTCGTCGCCGTCCTCGAGGCGCTTGTGATCCTGGGCCGCGATCATCGCCCGCGCATTCGCGCCGTCGGTGAGGAAGAAGATCGACAGCTCCTCCCCCTCCAGGTACTCCTCGACCAGGATCTCGTCTCCGCTCGCGCCGAACCGATGCGCGGAGAGCATCTCGTCGATGGCCCGGTCGGCGGCCGCCATGGACTCGCAGACCATGACGCCCTTGCCTGACGCGAGCCCCGAGGCCTTGATGACCACCGGGGCGCCTCCTCCCAGCCGGCGCACCGACTCACGCGCCGAGTCCACGTCGCGGTGCCAGGTCGCGCTGGCGGTGGGAACGCCTGCCTCCAGCATGAGCTGCTTGGAGAACTGCTTCGAGGATTCGATCCGTGCGGCCGCCGCGGTTGGGCCGAACGCGCGGTGTCCGGTTGCGTCCAGCGCGTCCACGAGCCCGGCGGCAAGCGGCGATTCGGGTCCGATGATTGAAAGGTCGAAGTGCTCGCGCGCGGCGAGCCTCACGATTCGGTCCGTGTCGCCGGCCGGGACCGCGTGGCACGTAGCCAGCTCCGCGATCCCGGGATTTCCCGGCGTGCAGTGCAGATCCAGCGCAGGATCGTCGCGCATCAACTTCCAGGCGATCGCGTGTTCGCGACCGCCGCCGCCGACGATCAGTACCTTCACCGCGAGATCTTACCTCTGACCTCTGACCTCTGACCTCGGGGGTTCATTTTTCCTCACTGGACGTCTTGAACGCCCCTTCGAAGGCATCCCGCGCGCGACCCAGCACGCCCGAGATCGTCGCCATCGCTTCCTTGGCCTGGTCGCCGTAGTAGCCGGCAGCGTCCTCCAGATCCGACGAAAGCGGCGGCTTGGCGGCATCATCGCGACGGCGATAATCGCCGCCAATGATTTTCGCGTACTCGCCGCTATCGATCCAGCGTTGCAGCTCGGCCGCCCGCACCGTACCGAAGGGGTGGGTGCGAAAGGCCGTGTTGATCACCTGCCAGACGCGATCAGCCACGTTCCCCTGGGTCGCGTAGTCACGGGCCTGAATCTGGAATTCCTCGATGCTGATCTCATCATCGTACTTCCGGCCACCAGCCATCTTGAGAAAGGTGCTCATCGAGGTCATCGGGTCCTGCGTTGCCAGCAGTCCGGCGCGATCCGACGACAGCTCTGCCTTGCGGTACCACTCCATGATCGCGAGCTGGAACGGGAGGATCGCGACACCGGCCAGGAAGGGGAGGTTCTGGAACCCGATCGTCATCAGGATGATGGCGATCGTGGTGTAGGTGGTGTGGCCGCTCATGATATGGCCGAGCTCATGCCCCAGGATCTCTCGCTGCTCTTCAGGATCCAGCAGCTCGAGCAGGCCGGAGTTCATCACGATGAACGGCTTGTCGAAACCAACCGCCGCGGCGTTTACCAACGGCGTCTGCGTGACGTACAGCTCGGGCACTTCGGGCCAGTCCATCGTGTCCAGGACTTCCTGGTAGATCGCCCAGAGTTTTGGCCGCTGGTTAGGGCCCACCTTCACCGCGTTGGCCAGGAAGAGCTGCCGGATCCCGATTTCGCCGAAGAAGGCCGCGATCTTCCTGACCACGACATCGAATCCGGGAATGGAGCGAAGGGTGTTCAGCGCCGCGCGATCCGCGGGGTGCTCCCAGGCGGTCGAGGCGATCTGGATCAGCTTCGTGCGCTCAGGCATAGGACGGATGTGGGATGTGGGAGGTGAGAGACTGCAGATGACTACGGACGGGCGCTGCTGCCAGTGTCGCCCTCACACCCCCTCAAAGGCCCTTTCCAGGTCTGCCAGCAGGTCCTGCGAATCCTCGACGCCAACCGAAAACCGCACCAGCCCGTCCCCGATCCCTATGGCCGCCCGACGCTCGGCCGGTACCGACGCGTGGGTCATTGTGGCGGGGTGGCAGACCAGGCTCTCCACGCCGCCCAGCGATTCGGCCAGGGTGAATACCCTGAGTGCTGTCACGATCCGGTCAGACTTCTCGCGGGTGCCGACATCGACCGACACCATGCCGCCAAACCCGGACATCTGCCGGCACGCCAACTCGTGCTGCGGATGCGATTTCAGGCCGGGATAGAAAACGCGCTCCTCGCCCAGCCGTTCGGCCAGCCAGGCGGAAACCTTCCGGCCGTTCGCATCGTGCGCCGCCATTCGCAGGTGCAGCGTCTTGGTCCCCCGCAACACCAGCCAGGCATCCATTGGTCCCGGGACCGCGCCCGCGGCGTTCAGGATGAACTGGAGGCGTTCAGCGAGCCCATCATCCCGAACGATCACAATACCCCCGATCATGTCGCTGTGGCCGTTCAGGTACTTCGTGCTCGAATGGAAGACAATGTCGGCGCCGTGCTCGAATGGCCTCTGGAATACCGGCGTCGCGAACGTGTTGTCCACGATGAGTAGCGCTCCGGCCTGGTGGGCGATTTCGGCCGCCGCTCCCAGGTCGATGAGCCGCATCAGCGGATTTGTCGGCGTCTCAACGATGATTGCGCGCGTGGCTGACGTGACCGCTTCCGCGATGCGCTGGGGGTCCCGACAGTCGACGTAGCTGAACGTGAAACCGAAGTTGACCAGGATGCGCTCGAACAGCCGTGGCGTTCCGCCGTACAGGTTGTCCGCGCACACGAAGTGATCACCGGACTTGAACAGCTTCATGATCGAATCGAGGGCGCCCATCCCGCTGCCAAAGGCGAACCCGTGCCGTCCCCCTTCCAGTGATGCGACGTTGCGCTCGAGGGCCTCTCGTGTTGGATTCTTGCCCCGGGCGTATTCGTATCCGCGATTCCGGCCAATCCCCTCCTGGGCATAGGTTGACGTCTGGTAAATCGGCGTCATGATCGCGCCCGTCGTTGGATCCGGCCTCTGACCAGCGTGAACGGCTCTGGTACCGAGTCCAAAGGGGGCGTCGTCGTCGAAGATCCTGGACATGTCGTAGGGTTGGGAGTGGCAAGATAAACAGCGTTCGTAGCGCGCCGATACTCAGCGCTGCGACGACAGCCTGGAGTGGAGACGTGGCGCTGAGGACGGATGATCGGGCAAGGGCAGACAAGGCTCCGGAGAGTATCGCCGAACCCACGCGATGCCTCGTGGTGGATGACGAACCGCACCTCCGGCGGCTGTTGAGCCGGTTGATGCGCTCGGAAGGCTACCAGTGCGAGGAAGCCGAGAACGGACGGGTTGCTCAGGAAGCGCTCCGTCGCCAGCCCGCAACACTGGTCCTCACCGACCTGCACATGCCCGAGCTCGATGGCAGAGGGCTGCTCCGCCACGTCCGCGCCACCTACCCGGACACGGTCGTCATCCTCATCACCGCTGTAGCGGACGTCGAGACGGCCGTCGCCTGCCTCGCCGAAGGGGCGATGGACTATCTCGCCAAGCCATTCCATCCGGATGAAGTGCGTGCCCGGGTGCGACAGGCCATGGAGAAGCGCCGCCTCATCCTGGAAAACCGCGACTACCAGGATCGCCTGGAGGAGAAAGTGGCGATCCAGGCGCAGCGGATCGAGGACATCTTCCTCGCCTCGATCCATTCGCTCGTCGATGCACTCGAACTCCGCGACACGTACACGCACGGGCACTCGATTCGCGTAAGTCGCTATTCGGTCCTGATCGCGCGCGAGCTCGGCCTGCCTGACGAGTTCATCCGCCAGGTGGAACTGGGGGGTCGCGTGCACGACATCGGGAAGATCGGCGTACGGGAGCAGGTGCTCCACAAGAGCAGTCCGCTGACCGAGGAGGAGTACCGCCATGTCATGGAGCACCCGGTCACCGGCTGGCGGACGCTCCAGCCGCTGCTGCACGATCATGCGATCGCTCTGAACGTCATCCGGAGTCACCACGAGCGATGGGACGGCGGCGGCCTCCCCGACCGGCTGGCCGGCGAGGCAATTCCGCTGGAGGCCCGTATCGCCGCCGTTGCGGATACGTTCGACGCCATGACGAGCCACCGCCCATACCGCCCCCAACTCCCGATCGACGCGACTCTGGAGGAGCTGATCCGCTGCCGCGAAAGTCAATTTGACGCGCAGGCGGTCGACGTTTTCGTGTCTCTCGTGAACCGCAAGGGACTTCAGGGACTCGATGAGAGCTGACTAACGGCTTCGGTGGTATGCGGTTCCCTCTGCCTGCATTCCCCTGCAACGCTGGCACGAATCAAGCAGGAGGCGGTGACCGCGCCTGCCCTCAACCAGGCAGGGGCTGAACGGGACGCTGTAACCCGTTGCGAGGAGGGCGCTTCCGGCGTCGTTACAGACGCCACAAGTGCCGGCAAGGCAAGCAGATAGCTTGGCGGGCGACTACTGTTCAGGCGCCAGGGTCAAGCTCCCAAACACACGCACAAGAATCTCAATGTCAGTTGCGGGCCTGATGGTGAGCGTTTCGGGGATACGCGGGCGCGTCGGCGAGGCGCTAACGAATGATATCGTCGATCGTTACGCCGCTGGATTCGGAGCCTGGTCGCTGGCCCGATCGATGTCCAAGGAGATCGTGGTCGCCCGCGATTCGCGGGTTTCTGGCCCGATGTTTCATCGTGTCGTTGTGGCAGCCCTCCAATCAGTGGGCGCCAACGTGGTCGACCTCGACATGGCGCCGACACCAACGGTGCAACTGGCAGTCGAGGAGAGGCATGCAGCGGGCGGTCTGGCGATAACGGCGAGCCACAACCCCATCGAGTGGAACGCGCTCAAGTTCATCGGCTCGACCGGCCTGTTTCTCGACCCGGCAGAGTCGATGGCAATGCGCGGCTTCGTCGAGCGACGGTTCCCCCGCGTCACCTGGGACAAACTCGGCGTCGTTGCACGGGACGAGCGAGCCATTACTCACCACATCGAGCGCATCCTCAGACTTTCCGTACTGGATGCCGAGGCTATTCGGCGTCGGCGGTTCCGCGTGGCGCTCGACACCTGTCATGGCGCCGGGTCCACGGTGTTTCCGCAGCTCCTGGCTGCCCTCGGCTGCGAGGTTCACGCCATCAACGAGACACCCGATGGCCTGTTCCACCGGCCACCCGAGCCGGTGGCTGAAAACCTCGGCGAGCTCTCGGAGCTGGTCAGTCGAACCGGATCCGCCGTTGGATTTGCAACCGACCCCGATGTCGATCGACTGGCGCTGGTAGACGAAAGAGGTCAGGCCATTGGCGAGGATTATACGCTGGCCCTGGCCGCTCGCGTTGTCCTACGCCGCCGTCCCGGGCCGGTGGTCGTGAACCTGTCGACCAGCCGCATCGTTGACGATATGACCGCCGAGTTCGGGGGCACTGTGCTGAGGGCGCCGGTCGGCGAAGTGAATGTCGCGGTGAAAATGCGGGAAATGGGCGCGGTTGTGGGCGGGGAAGGGAACGGTGGGGTGATCCTTCCAGAACTTCACCTTGGACGCGACGCCCCCCTGGCTGCCGCACTCATCCTTCAGCTACTGGTGGATGAGGGTCCGGCCCTGGCCGGGATTGTGGCCCGATTCCCGCAGTATCGTATTGTAAAGGACAAACTCGATCGCCCGGACGGGACGCTCGATGTGGTGTACGAATCGTTGCGCGCGGCATTCTCCGATGCGGAAGTGGATCAGCAGGATGGGCTCAGGTTGGCCTGGCCGGACCGCTGGGTGCACGTCCGCCCCTCGGGGACCGAGCCAATCGTCCGTGTCATCGCCGAGGCGCCGACCGAAGACGGTGCACGGGAGTTGATTGCCCGCTGTCGCGCGCCGCTCGACGCGCTCGTCGCATAGACCTTTAATCGCCCTCGCTACATGTGTGGAATTGTCGGATACGTCGGATCCCGCGCGGCCACCCCCCTCCTCGTTGAAGGGCTGAAGCGGCTCGAGTACCGGGGCTACGACTCGGCCGGTGTCGCGATCATGAATGGCGTCGGCGTCGAGACGGTGAAGGAAGCCGGAAAGATTTCCCGTCTCGAGGCGATGCTCGCCTCCAAACCGGTGCACGGGACGACGGGGATCGCCCACACGAGGTGGGCGACGCACGGCGCGCCCAACCAGGTCAATGCACACCCGCATGTCAGCGCGGATGGCACCATCGCGGTGGTGCATAACGGGATCATCGAGAACGCGACCGTGCTCCGGAAGATGCTCGAGGGGCGCGGTTACACCTTCCGCTCCGATACCGATACCGAGGTCCTGGCGCACCTCATCGAGGAACTGTTCGAGGGGAACCTCGAGGACGCGGTGATCGAGGCCCTGCGGCAGATCGAGGGGACGTACGGCATCGCGGTGGTGTCGAGCGTCGATTCGCACAAGATCGTTGCCGCGCGGAAGGGCAGTCCGCTGCTCGTCGGCCTTGGCGACAACGAGTATTTCGTGGCCAGCGACGTGTCGGCGATCCTCGCCCACACGCGCAAGGTCGTCTACCTCGACGACGGCGAGATGGCGGTCGTGGACCGCAACGGATATCGCATCGTCGACCTCAACGCGACCGAGATCAAGAAGAAGGTCTCCCGCATCGACTGGGACCTGGGGCAGATCGAGCGCGGCGGGTTTGCGCACTTCATGCTCAAGGAGATCTTCGAGCAGCCGCAGACGCTCGAGCAGACCATGCGCGGCCGGCTCCTCGACGATGAAGGGACATCGAAGCTGGGTGGCCTGAACCTCACCGATGACGAGCTGCTGTCGTTCGACAACATCGTCATCACCGCCTGCGGCACCAGCTGGCACTCGGCGCTCATCGGCGAGCACATGATCGAGGAGCTCACGCG
>DAIUET010000117.1:0-9498 GCA_036845045.1 Gemmatimonadaceae bacterium
CGCGGCCGGTATCGGGCGTCATCCGGTTCGAGGAAGACGGCCGGATGCGCCGCGTGGAGCTGGAACTGGTGGGTCGCGGCCGGCGGCTGGTCGCGGAGGGCACCGGCCGGTATTTCGGACCGGCCCTGGCCGCCGCACTGGCGCACCTCGAAGCGCAGTTGCGCCGCGTGGGACGGCTCAACGTCCGCCGGGCGCGCCGCCCGGTCCGCGCCTAACGACTGGAGTTCCCTGGTGCCGGTCACCGTCGGCAAGCTGATCGAACGGCTCAAGGGGCCGCTCCAGCTCGAGCAACTGGGTGGGTCGGATGGCCTCTCGCGCGAGATCGAAAACCCGGACGTCTCCAGTCCGGGTCTGGCGCTGGCCGGATATGTCGGCCGCTTCACGGCGCAGCGCGTGCAGATCCTCGGCGAAACCGAGATCACGTACCTCAGCACACTGGCCGAGGCTGACCGGCGTCGGATCCTGACCCAGTTTCTCGCGTTCCCGATTCCGTGCCTGTTCATCACCAAGGGCCTGGAGGCGGTGTCGCCGCTGCTGGAACTGGCGGCCGAGGCGCGCGTGCCGGTGCTCCGGTCACCCCTGAAGACGGCCGAAGTGTACCGCCGACTCAAGCCGGTGATGGAAGAGCTGTTCGCGCCGAGCAGCACGCTGCACGGGTCACTCGCCGACGTCTTCGGAGTCGGACTCCTGTTCACGGGAGCCAGCGGCATCGGGAAGTCGGAGTGCGTGCTGGACCTCGTGGAACGTGGCCACCGGCTCGTGGCCGACGATCTCGTGATCTGCTTCCGCCGCGGCAACGACCTGCTGATCGGCCGGGGCCACGAGCTGCAACGTCACTTCATGGAGATCCGCGGCGTCGGCCTCATCGACGTCCGATCGATCTTCGGCATCCGCGCCGTCAGGCAGCAGAAGCGGATCGAGGTCGTTGTCCAGCTGGACGAGTGGTCGGAGCACTCGCCGGTGGAACGGACCGGTCTCGAGCCACAGGTCACGACGATCCTCGGCGTGGAGTTGCCGAAGATCACCGTGTACCTGAACCCGGGGAAGAACATCACGGTCATCTCGGAGGTGATCGCGATGAACCATCTGCTGCGCTACTACGGGGAGAACCCGGCCGAGGCGTTCAACCAGCGGTTGATCGGCCGCATGCGCGAAGCGCACGATGCGCGGCAGTACCTCGTCCAGGACGATGAGTAACATCAAGGCGGTCGTCGCCGGTCACGGTACCTTCGCCGAGGGCATGCTGTCCGCGATCGACCAGATCACGGGTCGTTCGGACCTGTTCCTCGGCGTCACCAATCGCGACCTCTCGGCGCAGGACGTCGAGGCGCTGATCCGGGCGAAGCTCCTCGAGTCGGGCGCCAGCGTGATCTTCACCGACCTCCCCGCCGGCAGCTGCACCATGGCCGCGCGGCGCATCCAGCGTGAACAGCCGGGTGTCGCCGTTGTCACCGGGGTGAACCTCGCCACGCTGCTCGACTTCGCGTTTCACGCCGAGGCGGGCGACGCGGACGCGGTGAATCATGCGGCCGACAAGGGACGGGCCTCGCTGGTCGTGACCGGAGGACCGCGTGGCGCTTGAGTTGTACCGGATCGACGACCGGCTGATTCACGGCCAGGTCGTGGTGGGGTGGGGACAACCGCTGGACCTGCGATTCATCGTGCTGGTGGATGACGAAGTCGCGGCGAGTGACTGGGAGCAGGAGCTCTATCGGATGGGCGTACCCCCTGACATGGACGTGTACTTCGACACGGTGGAATCCGCGGCCGCGAACCTGGAGCGGTACCGCGACGACGATCGTCGCGGGCTGCTCCTGACGGGGGACATCGGGACCATGACGCGGCTGGTGGATGCCACGGACGACATCCAGCGGGTGAACGTGGGCGGCATCCACCACAAGCCCGGTCGCACGCAGCGGCTGCGCTACGTCTTCCTCGCTCCGCCGGAAGAAGTGCAACTGCGGGCGCTGGAACGCCGCGGTCTCGAGGTGACGGCGCAGGACGTACCGGCGGCGCGGCCGGTACCGCTTTCCGAGCTGCTCACGGGGAACGGATCGTGAGCCCCGTGGACATCCTGATCCTGTCGCTGCTGGGCGGCGTGCTGGGGCTCGACACCGTCAGCTTCCCGCAAGCGATGCTGTCGCGGCCGATCGTTGGCGCGACGCTGGCCGGCGCGTTCATGGGCGACGCGAGCGCAGGCCTGCTCGTGGGCGCCACACTGGAGCTGTTCGCCATCGACACGTTGCCCTTCGGCGCGAGCCGCTATCCCGAATGGGGATCGGCCGGCGTCATCGGCGGCACCTTCTTCGCCAAGGCGGCATCGTTCGACGCCGGACGCCTGACGACGACGGTGCTGGCGGCGCTGGTCGTCGCATGGATCGGCGGCTGGTCGATGGTGCAAGTCCGCAAACTGAATGCACGGTGGGCGCGTGACCGCCACGAGGCGGTGGCGGGCGGGGCGCGGGGCACGGTGATCGGCCTCCAGATCGCCGGTCTGGGCGCGGATCTGCTCAGGGGGATCGTCCTGACGGCGCTGGGGCTCATCGCGCTGCACCCGCTGCAGGTGGCCACCCTCCAGAGCTGGGGGACCGGGACGCCGCTGTCGCGGGCGATGGTGGCCGGCGCCGCCGGGGCCGTCTCGTTAGGTGCGGTGTACAAGCTCTTCCACACGGTCCCGGGATTCAACTGGCAGTTCCTGCTGGGGCTCGCTGGTGGACTCGGACTGGTGGTGTGGTCATGACGGCGCCCCGGACGCCCGGTCCGACGCTTCCGCTGCCGACGCGGATCGCGATCTTCTTCCGCCTGCTCGCGGTGCAGGGTGCGTGGAACTACGAGACGCTCGTGGGGAACGGCATCGGGTTCTGCGTGGAGCCGGCGCTGCGCGCGCTGCCTGGCGGGACCGGGGGCGACGCGTATCGCCAGGCGCTGGCGCGCGAGAGCCAGTACTTCAACGCGCACCCCTACCTGACCAGCGTGGCGGTGGGAGCCCTGGCCCGCGCCGAGCTCGAAGGGGAGTCGCCGGAGCGCATCGAGCGCTTCCGCACCGCGTTATGCGGGCCGCTGGGGGCGCTGGGCGACCGGCTGATCTGGGCGACCTTCCTGCCGCTCTGCTCGTTCGCCGCCCTGGTGGTGTTCGGGGCGGGCGGGTCGCCCATGGCGACGGTGCTCACGTTCCTCGTGCTGTACAACCTGGGGCACCTGGGCCTGCGCATCTGGGGCCTGCAGGCGGGGTGGCGGCGGGGACTCGCCGTCGCGCAGTCGTTAGGCCATCCCTTGCTGCAGCGCGCGCAGCCGCTGCTGGGCCGCTTTGCGGCCGCGCTGGCGGGGCTGGCCCTGCCGCTGGCGATCCACCGGATCATCGGGCCGGGCGAGGTGCTTCTCGGCGGGACCCTCGTCGGCGTCCTCGCCGGCGCCCTGGTGCTGACCGGTCTGCACGGACGGGCGGAGGGGTGGAAGATCTCCGTGGGCGTGCTCACCGCGTTCGCCCTCTACTCGGTGGTCCGATGACCTGTGAACGCGAAGTGAAGATCGAGAACCGGAACGGGCTCCACGCCCGTCCCGCCGCCGAGATCGTGAAGGCGGCGGCCCGCTTCCGCAGTGACATCACGATCCGGCGGGACGACATGGAGGTCAACGGCAAGAGCATCATGGGCGTCATGATGCTCGCCGCCGAGTACGGCACCACGCTCCAGCTGCGGGCCAGCGGCGAGGATGCCGAGCAGGCGGTGGACGCGATCGCCGCGCTGGTGGCCTCACGCTTCGGCGAGAAGGACGCGTGAACCGGGTCCTGCACGGCATTTCGGCCTCGCCCGGGATCGTGGTCGGTCCCGTGCGGCTTCTCCGCTGGGAGGTGCCGGAGGTTCCGCACCGGATCATCGACGATGACGAGATCGACGCCGAGATCGTGCGGTTCCGCCAGGCCGTCGAACGGGCCTCGGAGCGCCTCAACCAGGTGCGCGAACGCGCCGAGCAGCATGCCGGCTCGGACGAAGCCGGGATCTTCGAGGTGCAGATCGGCATGCTGGCCGACGAGGCCCTGATCAATGAAGTGGAGTCGTACATCCGGCAGAACCTCGACGCCGAGAAGGCGTTCGACGTCGTCATGCTCGAGTGGCGGCAGAAGTTCGCGCGGAGCGCGGCGCCGATGCTGCGGGAGCGGGTGGGTGACCTGACGGACCTGCACATCCGCGTCCTGTCGATGCTGATGCAGCTCCCCGATCACGATCCGGTGGACGTCCCGAAGGGAACCAACGCGATCCTGGTCACCCACGACCTGACGCCGAGCCTGACGGTCCAGCTCGACCGCGAGGCCATCGCGGGGATCGCGACGGACTCCGGCACGCGGACGTCGCACGTGGCCATCCTGGCGAGGTCGTTAGGCATCCCGGCGGTCGTGGGGCTGCGCGACGCCACCAGCCGCCTCCGCGGCGGGGAGCCCGCGGTGCTCGACGCGTCCAGCGGGCTGCTGGTCATCGACCCGAGCCCGAACGAGCTGGAGGCCTTCCGCTCGCGGGCGGACGCCCAGGCGCGGACCGACGCCGAGCTGGCCCGGTTCACCGATGTGGACGCCATCACCACCGACGGCGTGCACCTCACCCTCCGCGCCAACGTCGACCTCCCCGAGGACGCGGAGTTCGCGGCGCGCAGCGGCGCCGACGGCGTGGGCCTCATGCGCACCGAGTTCCTCGTCGTCGGCCGTGCCACGATGCCTGACGAGGAGGAACAGTACCGTGCCTACCGCCGCGTCGTCGAGGCGTTCGCCGGCCACCCCGTGATCGTGCGCACGTTCGACATCGGCGGCGACAAGCTGCCCGTCGGCGGCTATCCGAGCGAGCCGAACCCGTTCCTCGGCTGGCGGGCCATCCGCATGTGCCTCGACTCGCCCGACCTGTTCAAGGTCCAGTTGCGGGCCCTGCTGCGCGCGGCGCTCCACGGCGACGTGCGGATCATGCTCCCGCTGATCGTGAGCGTCGATGAAGTGCGCGCCGCGCGGCACCTCCTCGACGAAGCGGCGGCCGAGCTGCAGGCGTCGGGTGTCCCCTTTCGCAAGCAGGTCCCGCTCGGCGTGATGATGGAGACACCCGGTGCTGCGGTCGCCGCCGATACCTTCGCCGGAGACGTGGCCTTTTTCAGCATCGGCACCAACGACCTCGTGCAGTACACACTGGCGGTCGACCGTGGCAACGTGAACCTCGCCAACCGGTTCACCGCGCTGCACCCGGCCGTCCTGCGCCTCATCAAGCGGATCGTGGATGTCGCCGACGCGCAGGGGATCGACGTCGCCGTGTGCGGCGAGATGGCCTCACAGCCGTTGATGGCCTTCGCCCTCATCGGGCTCGGCGTGCGGGAGCTCAGCGTGAATCCCCGGTCGGTGTCGGCCACGAAACGTCTCGTGCGAGGCATCAGCACTGCGCTGGCCATGGAAGCGGCTAACGCCGCGCTGGCGGCACGCACGGCGCCTGACGCAGAGCGGGAGTTGCGGTTCCGCCTCGTGGCGGCGCTGGGCAACGGTGCGCTGGGCGGTGAGGGGTCGTAGAGCGCCACTCACGTCCAGTTCCTGACCGGTGCGCGTGCAGCGCCAGCACAAAGTTCTCGACTGCCTGCCGTAGATGGGCCTCGGACTTTACGTTTCGCCGATCGCCGGTTCCCACCTTCTTGCCCGTCCCGTGCCTCCTGTCCACCTGTTCACGTCAGAATCCGTCACCGAAGGACATCCCGACAAGGTCGCTGATGCCATCTCGGACGCCGTCCTCGACGCCATCATCGGCGAAGACCCCACGGCGCGCGTTGCCTGTGAAACGCTGGTCACCACCGGCCTGGCGGTCATCGCCGGCGAGATAACCACCTCGACCTGGGTCGACCTGCCCGCGGTGGTGCGCTCGACGATTCACCGGATCGGATACACCGACGCGACATACGGCTTCGACAGCCATACGTGCGCAGTGATGAGCACGATCGACAAGCAGTCGGGTGACATCGCGATGGGCGTTGATACCGGGGGCGCGGGCGACCAGGGGATGATGTTCGGCTACGCCACCGACGAGACCGAGGACCTCATGCCGGCGCCGATCCTGCTGGCGCACCGCCTGACGAAGCGTCTCGCCGACCTGCGGCATTCCGGCGACGTCAAGTGGCTCCGTCCCGATGGCAAGGCCCAGGTGACCGTCGCCTACGAGGGCGATCGTCCGGTGGCCGTCGACACCGTCGTGGTGTCCACGCAGCACGATGAACGCGTGGCGGGAGCGAAGGTCAAGCGCGAGGTGATTGCCGAGGTGATCGAGCCGATCATCCCGGCTGAGTGGCGAAAGAAGAAGCCGACGTATCACATCAACCCGACCGGCCGCTTCGTGACCGGAGGTCCGCAGGGCGATGCCGGCCTCACCGGTCGCAAGATCATTGTCGATACGTACGGCGGCATGGGGCGCCACGGTGGCGGCGCGTTCAGCGGCAAGGATCCCACGAAGGTCGACCGATCGGCGTGTTATGCGGCCCGGTGGGTCGCGAAGAACATCGTCGCCGCCGGACTCGCCAGGCGCTGCGAGGTGCAACTCGCGTACGCCATCGGTGTGCGAGAGCCCGTGTCGATCATGGTCGAAACGTTCGGGACCGGGCAGGTCGCGGATTCGGCGATCACCGAAGCAGTGCGCGATGTGTTCGACCTCACACCGGCGGGAATCATCAGTTCGCTCGATCTCCGGAAGCCGATCTTTTCCGCCACGTCGTCCTACGGGCACTTCGGGCGCGTTCCGGAGCGCGTCGGCAACGGGAAACGCGCCATGACCCGGTTCTCCTGGGAACGCACCGACAAGGTTGGCGATCTCCGGCGCGCCGTGCGATAGTTCAGGAGTCGTTCACGGCGGTGAGTGCGATGGTCGAGGTGCACGTAGTCAGGCTGGCAATCGACGGCGTGTCGAATGCCCATGTCGTGATCCTCCAGGAAAAGGGCGGGGAGCGGCTGCTGCCGATCTGGATCGGGTCGGCTGAGGCGGACTCGATCCTCATGGAGATCAATAACGTCCGCAAGGAACGGCCGCTTACGCACGACCTCTGCAAGAGCCTGATCGCGGGGCTCGGTGGGGAGTTGCGGCGCGTGCAGATCACCCGCGTGGCCAAGGGCACGTACTTCGCGGAAATGCACATCGTGCGCGGCGGCGAGGTCGTGCACGTCGACGCGAGACCGTCGGACAGCATCGCCATCGCGCTGCGCTTTCCAGCCCCCATCTTCGCCGACGAGTCGCTGCTGGTGGCGATGGGCGATGAAGAACCGGATGAAGGGGTTGTACCCGAAACGCCGCCGGCGCAAAGCACGGAGGACATGACGGTCGAGCAACTGCAGCGCTACCTGTCCAACCTCCGGCCGGAAGACTTCGGGAAGTTCAATCTTTGAACTGCAGGTGCTGCAGGCCAGAGGCCGGAGGCCAGAGGCCAGAGGCAGAGCAGACACCGACGCGCAAAGTGCGACGGGCAAGGCGACTCCGCCGCATTGCTGTGGCCTGTGGCCTGTGGCCTGTGGCCTTCTCCGTGGCAACTGGCCAGGGACCGCTGCCCCCGGCGACTGGAACGCCCGGCACCGCCGGCGAGATGCGCACGGTCTCCGGACGTGTCCTCAGCGGCAGCAGTGACTCGCTCCGTCCGGTAGCGGGTCAGGTGGTCGTTCTTCATCGCATTTCCGCCGACTCGTCGGGACCGGTGGACTCCGTTCGGACCACGGCCACCGGCACCTATCGCTTCCGGTACCGTCTCGAGTCGCCCCGCTCGATGTACATCGTGTCGTCTCGTTATGCGGGGATCGCGTACTTCACGACGCCGTTGCGCGAGGCCACGGTCACCAGCCCGGATGCGGACATCAGCGTCTTCGACACGACCTCGGCGGTCTTTCCGCTCACGGTCAGGGCGCGACACGTGGTGGTTGCCCCGGCAGAGGCGAACGGGTTCCGGCGGGTGGTCGATGTCTTCGAGGTCGCCAACGACTCGAACCGCACGCTGATCGCCGGCCCGGGCGGGATGACGTGGCGTGTGGCGCTGCCGGCCGAGGCGCGCGAGCCCGGTTCGAGCGGTGGCGACCTGCCGCCTGACGCATTCCGCTTCAGCGCGGGCAGCGCCGAGCTGGTGGTGCCCTTTCCCCCCGGATCCCGCCAGCTGGTGCTGACGTATGCGATCCCGGCCCGCGGCGCGGTCTCCATCCCGGTGCCGGACGCGGTAACGAACCTCGAGGTCCTGGTCGAGGGCAGCGTCGGACGGGTTTCCGGCGCGGGGCTGTCGGCGGAGGATCCGGTCAGCATGGAAGGGCGCACGTTCCAGCGGTTCACCGCATCGCCGGTCGCCGCCGGCACGTCCTTCATCGTCGCCAGCGGTGGCGCGGGACGCAATGCGGGCCGGGTGGCCCTGCTGGCGCTGGCCGCCGTGGCCGTCGCGTTAGGCATCGTGGTGGGCCGCCGGTCTCCGTCGCGCGCCGCCGTCCTCCCCGCGACGGTCCCGGCGACGGAGTCGCTGGCCCGCGAGATCGCGGCGCTCGATCACGTATATGCGTCGCCGGCGCGTGCCGGTGACGCGGGTGGCGCATACTACCGGGAGCGGCGATCGACCCTCATGGCGCGACTCATCGAGGCGCAGGCGGTTGAAGATCGCGGCACGACCACGTAGGTTCCGGCCACAATTCATGTGACGTGCAGGGGCCACGGAAACCGGTGCGATGCCGGTGCGGCCCCGCCACTGTAACGGGAGTGCTGTCCCGGACTCGTTCGCCACTGACCGCAGGGTCGGGAAGGTGAGTCCGGTGATCCCGGAGCCAGGAGACGACCCCCGCACGGGCCACACCGACGGTAACCTCGGGGGAGGTCCGGTGGCGACGCGAGCCGCGAGCTCGTTCCGCGCACGGGCGTTCCCCTATCACCGGGTGAATGTCCGTGTTTCTGTTGCCATCAAGGGATGCGCAGCGAATGGGATGGCTGTCCGCGTTGGCCATCTTCGTGGCCTGCAGTCCTGCAAACGATCAGCGACCAGCGACGAGCGACCAGCGTGTCAGGGTCGACGACGCCGGCGATCCGCTCCCGCCACCGGCGGCGCGCTCGCGCATCGTTTCGCTGATCCCGGCGACGACCGAAATCCTGTTCGCGTTAGGCGCCGGCGAGCGCGTCGTCGGCCGCACGCACTGGGACGGATGGCCGCCGGAGGTGGTCCGCGTCCCGGACCTGGGAGACGGGATCCGGCCGTCGGTCGAAACGGTGATCGGCGCACGTCCCGACCTGGTCCTCCTCTACGCCAGCGGCGAGAACCGGGAGGCGGCGCGCGCGCTGCGTGGCGCCGGCATCCCCGTGATCGCGTTCCGGATCGACAGCATCGCCGAGTTCGAGCGCGCCACCCTCATCCTGGGCGACGCGGTTGGTGAACCCGCTCGCGCGCGGGCAGTGGTGGACTCGGTGCGCGCGACGCTGGATCGCGTGCGGGACGCCATGCGCGCCCGGCCTCGCCCGACGGTCTTCATGCTGGCGTGGGAGA